>JAFGBC010000280.1 GCA_016933355.1 Candidatus Aminicenantota bacterium | reverse complement strand
CTCGCCTCCGCGCATCAACCTCAGCCTCTCCTCGTTCATCCCGAAGCCCCACACGCCCTTCCAGTGGACGGCCATGGACCGTGCGGACACCCTGCGGGACAAGCAGGCCTTTCTCAAGGACAAGCTCAGACGCTACCGGTCCGTCGAGGTCAAAGACCATCCCGTCGACAAATCGGCCCTCGAGGCCGTCTTCTCGCGCGGAGACAGGCCGGTCGGCCGGCTCCTACTCGAAGCCTGGAAACGGGGGGCGCGCTTCGACGGCTGGCGCGATCGCTTCCTCGGGCGCGCCTGGGACGAGGCTCGGGAAGCCGTGGGCTTCGACGACGGCCCTTATCTCGGCGCCCTGGACGTCAATGCCGAACTGCCCTGGGATCATATCGACACCGGTGTCGCCAAGAGCTTCCTGAGAGCGGAGTTCGAGCGGGCGCTCGTCGAGGAACGAACGCCGTCCTGCCTGGATCGACGTTGTTCCGATTGCCTGGGATGCCGGTTGTCCGCTTCCTTGGACCGGTCTCGGCGGGAGCCTGGGTCGGGACGGAGCGAGCCGTTCTCCCGTCTCGGGCGGCCCACGGACCGGGCTCGGCGCTACCGGCTTTATTATTCCAAGACAGGGCGGGCCAGGTTCCTCAGCCAGATCGACCTTCTCAACGTCCTCCAGCGCGTCTTCCGGCGGGCCGGGCTCCCGGTTCTCCTGTCTGAGGGGTTTCACCCCAAGATGACGGTCTCGTTCCTGCCCGCGCTGCCTCTGGGCATGCGGGCCGAACGGGATTGCTTGGAGCTCAAGTCCCGGAGCTTTTTCTCGGCTCCAGTCGTGCTCGCCGCTCTCAACGCCGCGGCTCCCGACGGAATCGGGTTCAGCGCTTTTGAAGCGGTCGAGGACGCCGCGCCGTCCTTATTCCGCGCGGTCGAAGCCCTGGTGTATGCGCTGGACTTGACGGGCGAGGAAGCGAGGGCGTCCTTGGTGGCGGCTTGCACCGCTCAAGGGATCGCCGATGGCTCGAGCGCCGCCGGGTTGGAGGCGCTCGTCCGCCGCTATCTCGAGAACAAAGGGAGCGATTTTCCGGTCGGCCTCGAGGTCCGCGAGAATCCGTTAACGCTTGTGCTGACGGTTCGGCAAGCGTCCGAGAAAACGCCGAGGCCCCAGGACATCGTCCGGGAGATCCTTCCGATCGAGAACCCCGTCTACGACATGTCCCGCCGCGAAGCCGTCTTCAAAACCCTTGTTTGAATCCCGGGGGATATGCCCCGCGGCTTGCCGTAGGGAGGCCGTTCGCCCCGGAATGATTAGGAGGCTTTCATGGTCGATTTCGGCCTGACTGAGGAACAGGTCGCCCTGCGCGATATGGCCCGGGAATTCGCTGGCCTTAACCCCGATCATCCTGTTCGGGACGGAGGAGCGGAAAAAGCGATTCTTGACGCCGGCGGCCTTCGGCCGCGTCAGAGCTCCGGAGGATAGCCAGCAGGTCTTCCTCGATCGTGAGCGAGGGGGTTTCCACGACCCGGCCTTTTTCGAGGCCGTTGACGTAGATGATGAAGGTCGGCAGCTTTTCGATAGCCTTTCCTGCGATATAGGGCAGCCGGTCTTCTTGAGCCCGGGGAACGCCCATGCAGGAGACATCGAAGCGCGGAGAGTTGACCAGGTTCAAAACCTGGAAAAAGGCCGGGACATGCGCCGCGCTGTCCGAGCACCAGCTTCCGAGGTAGACTTCGACCTGGACGGCATCGGGGATGTCCTTGAGGGCCGCGATCGCGGCGTAGCCGGCCTCATAGCTGACCATCCGATCATGCCAGTCCGGAAGCGCAGCGAGGATATCATCCTGGGTCAGCGGCCCGACCAGCTCGGGCACCGTCTCTTGGGCGAAGAGGAACCCGGGCGAGATGAGCGTGAGCGAAAAAAACGCGAACGAAACGGCGGTCGGAATGCGCATGCGAATCGGGCCGGCCGATCGGGCGGAGCGCTATTCTTCGGTGAAAAACTCGGGGATGATCCCCAGCGTCTCGACGCCGGCCCCCTTGGCGATATCGATGACATCCATGACCTTGGAGAAGGGGATTTGGGAGTCGGCGCGCAGGAAGATCGTCTTGTCCTGACGGGGGGCGTAGATCTGGCGCAACTGCTCCTGGAGGGCCGGAAGCTCGACGATCTGCTGGTTGATCGTGACCGTGTTGTCCTTTTTGACGGTCAGGACGATGAGTCCGGACGGCAATCCGCCCGAGGTGTCTTGGGACGTGTCGGGAAGCTTCACGTCAATGCCCTTCTGGACGAGGGGGGTGATGACCATGAAGATGATGAGAAGAACGAGCAGAACGTCGCAGAGGGGAACGACGTTGGGTTCGGCTGTCGACATATGCGCCTCCTCACTATCGGACTACGCCGTAGAGGGCTATTTTAGGGAATGGGGCCGGGTTTGTCAACGCTTTTATTCGAGCAGGAGCCTGGCGACGACGCCGTCCCAACTGAGGCCGGCCGCGACGTCGTAGGCGTTCGCCCCCAGGCGTTCGGCCAGGTTTTTATCCTCGGCCAGCAGGTCGAGCTTGTCGGCGAGCGCTTCCGGCCGGGGCGGCGTGACGAACCCGGTCCGTCCGTCTTCGACGAGCTCGGCCGGTCCGCCGCTGTCGGCCGTCGTGAGGACCGGTTTACGCGAAGCGAAGGCTTCGGCCGTCACGAACCCGTAATCCTCCTGGAACGGGGCGAAGAAAACGGCCCGGCAGCGCGCATAGCGGTCCAACATAGTAGCGTCGTCGGTTTCGTCGATAAGGACGATCCGGCCCTCCAGGCCGCGGTCCTTGATGAGAGCGGTCAGGCTGGCCCGCTCCGGCCCCCGGCCCATGATGACGGCCTTAAGGCTCCGGCTATGGGTCAGGGCCATGGCGTCGACGAGCAGGTCGATCCGCTTGAGGGTGTGGAGACGGGAGACGGTGAAGATGAAGCTTCCGTAGCTCTCGGTCCGGTAGGGCCGCTGAGGCGGGGGAGGGTAGAGGACTTCGGACGGAATCCGTCCCCAGCGCGCGAGCCGGGCCTGGACGGTCTTCGACTGGGCGTACAGCTTGGTCACGTTGCGCTTGAGGAGATAGGTGTCGAGAGCGCGGATCAGCCCTCTCCGGATTCGCTCCTTGATCTTCCCTTTCCAGCCGAGCCGGGCGTAAAGAAGGTCCCAAAGGTCGTAGTATTCCCGCATGCGGTGGTTGAGCCAGCAAACATGGCGGGGGTGGCGGACGGCGTAGCTGGGAAACCGAAAGGACACGACCTGGTCGATCGTCCGGCACAGGCCGTCCATTCCGACATCGGTGAACCGGGTCGCCGCATACGCCCGGAGCTGCCGGCCGAAGCGGTTCTGAGGCGTCAGGATCAGGTCGGCTTTGTGTCCGGCTTCGCGGAGCGCCCGGACGGTCGCCCGGGCGATGATCATATGCCCGCCCTCGACGAACGGGACGTCCGACGTTACGACAGCAATCCGTTTGCCCATTCTCCTCCCCCCGCCGGGATGCGTCCTCCGCCGGGGACGGCGGACGGAGCCGGCCTCAGCGCAGCGTCTCCAGAGACCGTTTGTTGTTGGAGGTCTGGAAGACGAGGAGCGTTTCCCCCCCGCCCGAAGAAGACCCGTAGGCGTAGATGATATTGATCACGGCGTTGCCGAGCAGGGCGCCGATCTCGGCGCCGGCTCCGATCCTGTCCGTGATGGAGACCGTGACGACCTTGCTCAGGGCGACCTTGTAGCGGAGCGACTTGAGGGCCGACTGGGCCTTGCGCGCGTTGTCGGTCAGGAGATAAAAGTGGCCGCGGGGTCCGTCGGACGAGACGGCCATGGCCCGGACGTTGATCCCGGCGTTGGCCATCGTGCCCAGGACGCGGCCCAAGATGCCGGGATCGTTGGGGACAATGACATGAAGTTCGGTCTCCTCTTTGACTGCGTGCACGGTCGGGCCTCCTTCGTTTCAGCGTTGTATTATACCAAAACGACGAACCCAGGCAAGGGGGCG
>JAFGBC010000075.1 GCA_016933355.1 Candidatus Aminicenantota bacterium | reverse complement strand
GACAGGAGGACTTTATCCCAAGACCCGAGCGATGCCTCACCTTCCGAAACGTAAGCCTGGAGCTTGTCCTGGAGGGCGGGATCCTTGAGCCTGGCGACGAAGTCCTCGATCCGGCCCTCCCGCGCCCACATCGGAAAGTACTGGCTGAGGCCGGTCGAGCTGGCGATATAGGGATAGCGGTCGCAGAAAACGTCGAGGCCATCCCGCTTGGCCGCATCGACCTTGGCGATGGCCAGGTCGAGCTTCGGCCAGTTGCGCGGGTAGCCGATCTTGAAGTGGGAAATCTCGAGCGGACAGCCGGAGCCGCGGGCGATGGCGACGGCCTCGTCGATCGCCTCCAAGACATGGTCCTCCTCGTCCCTCATATGGGTGGCGTAAATCCCGCCGGAGGACGCGACGACGCGGGCGAGGTCGATGATCTCGGCGCTGGTCGCGAAGCTCCCCGGCGTGTACTCGAGCCCCGTCGAAAGGCCGACGGCGCCCTGCTCCATGGCCCGGACGGCCAGGGTTTTCATGAGGTCGAGCTCGGCGGCCGTCGGCGTCCGGTCGTTGAATCCCATGGCCGCGGCGCGGAGGGTGCCTTGCCCGACCAGCGTCGCGTAGTTCAACGCGTGGCCGCGTTCTCCCAGCGCGGCGAAAAATCCCTCGCAATCGCGCCAGCTCAGCTCTATCCCGAATTCCTTCTTGAGGCTCCCGGCCTCGTCCGCCAGCGTCCTCTCCGTCACGGGGAAGACGCTTACGCCGCAGTTCCCCGAGATGATGGTCGTGACGCCCTGCCGGACGGCGCTTTCGGCCTTGGGATTGACGATAAGCTCGGCGGCGGTATGGTCATGGACGTCGATGAAGCCGGGCGACACGGCTTTGCCGACGGCATCGATGACGACCTTGGCCCGCGCCCCCTCGAGCCTCCCTACGGCCGCGATCTCGGCCCCCGAAACGCCGACGTCCGCCAAAACCCCGGCTGCGCCCGACCCGTCATAGACCGTGCCGTTCCGGACCAGGAGGTCCAGCTCACGGACCGTCCGCCGCCGGCTCGCCGCGAGGAGGCCCGTTCCGCCGGCCGCGACGCCGACAGCGGCCCTGGTTCCCCGCTCGATGAATTCGCGCCGCGTGATCTTGTCCATTGGTCGCCTCCTTACCAATTCCAGCTCAACGTCAGGGACGTTCGAGGTCCCGCCAGGTCGAAGGAGAGCTGCGCCGTCTCGAGAAGGCTCGGGCTGACGGGCGGCTTGGGCCGGTTCAGGGCGCAAACCTTTTTCGCCGTGAAATAGCCGAGGGCGGAGCCCAGGACGACGTCGGACGTCCAGTGCTTATCGTCGTGGACGCGCGAGAGGGAGGCGAGCGCGGCCAACCCGTAGGCCACCGCGTCCACGGTCCGGTTCCCGCTCTGGTCGGCGATCGTCGCCGCCACCGCCCAAGCCGACGCGGCGTGGCCGGACGGCAGGGCGTAATAGGTGCTTTTAAACGAGAACGGGCGGAAGACCGAACGGCCTTCGTTCGCCCGGGGTCGAGCCCGGCCGATCACGAATTTGGATCCCATGACGAGCAAAGCCGTAGCGCCCAGGCTTTTCAGGCCGAGGAGGGCCGTCCGACGCCAGGTCGGATCGCCGGCCCGCTCGCCGGCGGCGTAAAACCCGAGGAGCCCGGCCGAAAGGACAAGGCCGTCCCCGAAATTCGAGAAGAAGCCCGAGAGATCGTCCGAGCTCGATGACCGGGAATCCTGGACCGTCTCCCGGATGTCTTCATCGAGCAGGAAGGAGAACCCGCCCGCCGCCGCGACCCCGCCGAAGACCGCGAAGTCCTTCCCCGTCCAGCGGCCGGGCGCCGTGACGACTTTTCCGAGGTCGTCGAAGAACGACTTGAGAAAGGCGCGGTCAAGCCGGTCCAGCGCTCCGGAGCCGGCCGCCTCCTGGGCCCCGAGACGGCCCGGCGCCGTGTTGAAGAGGAAAGCCGCCGTCAGAAAAACTGCCGGGAACGCGCTGCGCCGGAATCGTCCCGGGCGTCGCGCAAGCCGTCGGTTCACCGTTTGTTCCTCCCCATCATGTCCTCGATCGCTTTGACGGTCCTCGCGGTGGCGCCCGCCATGGAGTCGAGGACGGCGGCCGCCTTCCGTCCCATCTCCCGCAGGTCTTCGACGCCCTCGAGCCGGAGCATGCGGACGAGGTCTTCGTCGGTCGAGACGACGCGGGCGGCGCCCTCTTCGAGAAAGCTCCGGGCGAGAGTCGCGAAATTCGTCATGTGCGGACCGAAAAAGACCGGCTTCCCGTAATAGGCCGGCTCGAGGAAGTTGTGGCCGCCCCAGGCGACGAGGCTTCCGCCCACGAAGGCCGCGTCGCAAAAGGCGTAGAAGCGGGCCAGCTCGCCGATCGTGTCCAGGATAAGGACGTCCCAGACCTCTCCAGGCCGGACGGTCGTCCGTCGCGCACAGGTCAGCCCCAGCCCCGCCGCGATGCGCTCGATGTCTCCCGCCCGCTCGGGATGGCGCGGCGCGATGATCAGGACGGGCGGCGGCACACCCCCCCGCGACCGCGCGAACGCGGCCAGGAGCCGGTCCTCCTCCCCTTTTCGGGTGCTTCCGGCCAAGACCACCGTCCGGTCTTCGGCGAGCCCGAGACTCTTCTTGAGGACGGCCTCCTCCTCCCGGTCGGGAGGAGGCAGCCTGACCTCGGCTTTCAGGTTGCCGACGACCTCGATGCGGCCGGGGTCGACTCCGACCGCGGCGATCCTGTCGCCGTCGCGCTTGGTCTGGACCAGAAAGCGGTCGACCTGGCCGAGAACGCGGCGGGCCGGCCCCTTGAACATGAGGTAATTCCGGAACGCCCGCTCCGACATCCGGCCGTTGATGACCAGAACCCCTTTCGTCCTCCGCCGGGCCTCCCGGAGAAGGTTGGGCCAGAGCTCGGACTCGGCCAGGATGAGCAGGTCGGGATTCAGCCTGGAGAGGACGCGACGGACCGGCCCCCGGAAATCGAGAGGGATGAAGAACACGGGGTCGGCGTCCTTGATCTTCTCCCGGGCTTGTCTCAGCCCCGTCCCGGTCAGGGAGGAGAAGGCGATCTCCCAGTCGGGATGCTTCGCTTTGACCTCCCGGATGAGGCTTTGGAGCGACAGGACCTCGCCCACAGAGACGGCGTGGATCCAGAGGCAGGGCCGGCCGGAGGGCCGCCGGGGAAGCCCGATACCCAGCCTCTCCCCGAGGCGCAGCCTGTCTTTTTTGACGAAGCGGACCTTGGCCCAATAGAACGGGGCGTAGAGGAGGAGGGCCAGGAAGAGAAGGAGCGAATAGAGGGCGTAAAACACGGCTCGTTGACTATACAAAAAAAGGCCGGGAGGGTCAAACGCCTATGAATTCGGTTGACTTTCGAGCCGGGAATCTGGTATATTTCCATCCTGGCCGTTCGCCTGGGTTACCCCGGAGACACGCACGGAAAGGATTTCTATATCATGGCAGACGAAAAGAAGGACAAAAAGGACGCCGGCAAGGCCGAGCAGGCGCCGGCCGCCGATGCGCCCAAGAAGCCCGCGCACAACCCCAAGATCAACAAAATGACCCAGGCCGAGCTTGAAAAGCAGCTCGAAAGCCTGAAATCCAGCCAAGGCGGCCTCTATTCCCGCTACGCCAAGCACCTCCTCGAGCGCCGGGACCTGCTCAAGTCGAAGTAAGTCCCGTCATCCGGACCGAGTCCGGACCGGGTGTCTAGGCGCCGGGGGGTTCATTTACATCACAGGCCTTTTTTGCTAGCATAAGAGCGACAAAACACAAGGAGTATAGAAAGCGTGACCACGAAGGACAACACAACGAAGCTCATCAAGGACAACCAGGTCCACCCGACGGACACGGGCTCGCCCGAAGTCCAGATCGCCTTGATGACCGAGCGCATCAACACGCTCATCCATCACTTCGAGACCCACAAGAAGGACCACATCTCCCGCCGGGGTCTCATGCAGGTCGTCGGACAAAGAAAGCGGCTTCTGGAACACCTCAAGAAAGAGGATGTCAAGCGCTACGAGCAGCTCATCCGGAAGCTCAACATCCGCAAGTAGCCGCCGGCCTATCCACAAAGGATTTTCCATGAGCCACACAATCCGTCTTGACATCGGAGGACGTCCGCTAAGCATCGAGATCGGCAAGGTCGGCAAGCAGGCCGACGGCTCGGCCCTGATCCGATACGGCGACACCGTCATGCTGGTCACCGCGACGTCCAAGAAGGAGGTCCGGGAGCCCAAGCCCTTCCTGCCTCTGATCGTCGACTACCGCGAGAATACCTACGCCGCCGGAAAGATCCCGGGCGGCTTCTTCAAGCGCGAGGGGCGCCCCTCCGAGCGCGAGATCCTGCTCGCCCGCATGATCGACCGGCCCATCCGCCCCCTCTTCCCGGACGGCTATTTCCTGGACACGCAGATCGTCGGCCTCCTCCTCTCGGCCGACATCGAAAACGAGCCGGACACCCTGGGCGTCATCGGGGCCTCGACCGCCCTCTATTTCTCCGAAATCCCCTACACCGCCCCGCTGGGCGCCGTCAAGGTCGGCATCGTCGACGGCGCGTTCGTCGTCAACCCGACCTCGACCCAGCTCGAAACCAGTCCCCTGAACATGACCGTCGTCGGAAACGAGAGCGGCATCATCATGATCGAGACCGGCGCCCAGGAAGTCGAGGAAGCCCGGATCATCGAAGCCCTCAAGGCCGCCTGGGAGCCCATTCAGGACATCATCCGCGCCCAGAAGGACCTCTTCGCGACCCTCGACATCAAAAAGCGGGACGTCGCCCCCGTGACCCGCGACCCCGAGAAGACGGCCAAGATGGAGGCCGCGATCGGCGGCCGGCTCAAGGACGCCTTCCTGACCAAGCCCAAGAAGGCCTCCGAGGCCCGCCTGCGCGAGATCCTCGACGACCTTCTCAAGGACATCCCGGCCGAGCACGAGGACGAGATCAAGGAGACCAAAGAGATCTACTATACGGTCCAGAAGAAGGTTGCCCGCGACTTCATCCTCAAGGAGGGCCGCCGGCCCGACGGCCGCGCCTTCGACGAAATCCGTCCGATCACGATCGAGGTCGGCCTGCTCCCCCGGACGCACGGCTCGGCCCTTTTCACGCGGGGCGAGACGCAGAGCCTGTCGACCGTGACGCTGGGGACCTTCGAGGACGTCCAGCGCATCGACAGCCTGGGCGAGGAATACCACAAGCGGTTCATGCTCCACTATAATTTCCCGCCCTTCAGCGTCGGAGAGGCCTCCTTCCTCCGGGGGCCCGGTCGCCGCGAGATCGGCCACGGCGCGCTGGCCGAGAAGGGCGTCCTGCCGGCCATCCCCAAGGACGCGTCCTTCCCCTACACGATCCGCCTCGTCTCCGACATCCTCGAGTCCAACGGCTCGTCCTCGATGGCGACCGTCTGCGGCGGCGTCCTGGCCCTCATGGACGCCGGCGTACCCCTGACCATGACTCCGGCCGGGATCGCCATGGGGCTGGTGACCGCGGGCGACAAGGTCGAGGACGGCTACGTCATCCTGACCGATATCCAGGGCCTCGAGGACCACTTCGGGGACATGGACTTCAAGGTCGTCGGCACCGAACAGGGCGTCACGGCGATTCAGCTCGACCTCAAGGCTCCCTATATCACCATCCCCATGCTCGAGGAAGCCCTGGCCAAGGCCCGGGTCGCCCGGCTCCAGGTCCTGGACAAGATGAAGGCGGCCCTGCCCGCCCCCCGGCCCGAGCTTTCCCCCTATGCGCCCCGGATCCTCATCCTGTTCGTCAACCCCGAGAAGGTCAGCGAGGTCATCGGGCCGGCCGGCAAGATCATCAAGCGGATCATCGCCACGACCAAGGCCAAGATCGACATCGAGGACGACGGCAAGATCATTATCGCCTCCGTCGACATGTCGGCCGCCGAGAAGGCCCGCAAGATGATCGAGGACATCACGGCCGAAGCCGAGCTGGGCAAGACCTACCAGGGCAAGGTCGTCCGGATCGAGGAGTACGGCGCCTTCCTGGACATCCTGCCCAACGTCCAGGGTCTGCTCCACGTCTCCGAGATCGCCCATCACCGGATTTCGAGCGTCCGCGACGTGCTCAAGATGGGCGACGTCCTGGACGTCAAGGTCACCAACATCGACGAGGACGGCAAGGTCCGGCTCAGCCGCAAGGCCCTCGAGGAGCCGCCGCCGGGAACGGCCGAGGGAGGCGAGGGGCAGCCGCCGTCCGAGCAGGCGGCGGGCCGTCCCCCCTTCAAGAAACGCCCGTTCGGTCGCGACCGCGGCCCCGACCGCGGCCGAGACCGGCGGTCTCGGAATCGCTACTGACCCCCCCGATCTGATACAATAGAGCCGGAGGCAGCGGCCATGAAACACGGACGCGGACGTCTGCGGGGATTCACCCTGACCGAGTTGATGGTCGTCTGCGCCGTCCTGGCCATCCTGGCCGGTGTGGCGCTCCCCGTCGCCAAGACGGCCGTCAAGCGCGAGCGCGAGATCGAGTTCCGCCGCGACCTCCGCCTTCTCCGCGAGGCCATCGACGTCTACAAGCGGCTGGCCGACGAGGGCAAGATCGAGATCGAGGACGAGAGCGAAGGCTATCCGCCGGACCTCGAGACGCTCGTTAAGGGCGTCGAGATCCAGGAGGACGCCGACGCGGGCTCCGAGGGCGAGTCCTCTGAAGATTTCGGCATTCCCTCGTCCTCCGCCTCCTCCGACGCCGGCGGCTCCGGGACGAAGAGGATCAAGTTCCTGCGCCGCATCCCGAAAGACCCGATGACGAATTCCACGGACTGGGGGCTGCGCTCCTACTAGGACGCCCCGGACTCGACGGTCTGGGGAAAGGAGAACGTCTACGATGTCTACACCAAGAGCCAGGCCAGGGCCCTGGACGGGACCTACTACCGCGACTGGTGACGCGGAGCGCGCCCGGGCGCGCCGCCGGCCGCGCTCGCGCGGATTCACGCTGATCGAGGTCATCATCGTTTTCACCCTGATCGGGGTCCTGGTCGGGATGGGCATTCCTCAGTACAAGAACGCCCGCAGGAAAGCCAACGAGGCCGTCCTCAAGGAGAACCTGTTCCAGATCCGGAAGATCATCGACCAGTACTATCAGGACAAGGGCAAGTACCCGGCCAACCCCCAGACCTTGGTCCAGGAACAATACTTCCGGATCGTTCCAAGGGATCCAATGACGGGACGCTCCGATAGCTGGCGGCTGGTCCGCGAGCAGCCGGCCGAGGGCGAGATCATGCCCGGCCAGGAGTTCGGCGTCGTCGACATCCACTCCTCGTCCGACGAAAAAGCCATCGATGGGACGCTCTACAGCACATGGTAGCCGCCCCCGCGCCGCCGAACGACCGGGGCTAGCCTCGCGCGGCTATGCTCTGATCATGGCCATGTTCGTCGTCTTCGCGCTGGCCCTCGGCGCCCTGGTCGCTCTCCCGATCTGGCAAACCCAGGTTCAGCGCGAGAACGAGCAGGAGCTCATCTTCCGCGGCAAACAGTACGTCGAAGCCGTCCGCCTCTACCAGATGAAGTACCCGGGCAGCTTTCCCCAGTCGTTCGAGGAGCTCGTCGAGGAGCGCTGCATCCGCCGCCTGTATAAGGACCCGATGACCAGGGACGGCCTGTGGAACGTCATCCTTCAGACGGGCGAGATCGGCGAGACGGGAGAGATGGGCGACGTCCAGACCGAGACGGCGCCGCAGAAAATCATGGTCGCCCCGCAGAGCGCGTTGTCCGCCATCGACCTGCCGATCATCATCGGCGTCGTCAGCGCCTCCTCCCGGAAATCGATCCTCGTCTACCGGAAGCAGACGACTTACGACAAATGGCTCTTCTATTACGGCCAGGACCCGGACAAGCTCCCCCAGATCGTCTATTACGGCCGGGAGGAGGCCGCCAAAGATTGAAAGGACGGCGGGCGCGGCCATGACTTCCATCCTTATCGTCGCCGCCGAGAGCTCGGGCGACCGGCATGCCGCCGGCCTCGTCCGCGCCTACAAGGAGTTGGACCCCGCCGCACGCTTTTTCGGGACGGGAGGAAGCGCCCTGGCCGGGCAGGGCGTCGAGATCCTGCATTCGGTCAGGGAGCTGTCCCTGGTCGGCGTCGCCGAGATCCTGACGGCCTTGCCCCGGGTCAAGCGCATCTTCAACCGGATCGTCGCCGAATGCGAAGCGCGGCGCCCGGCGGCGGCCGTCCTGGTCGATTCGCCCGACCTCAACCTGCGGCTGGCCAAAGCCTTGAGAAGGCGGGGCATCCCCGTGCTCTACTACATCAGCCCCACCGTCTGGGCTTGGCGCCGGGGCCGGCTCAAGACGATCAAGGCCAACGTCGATAAGATGCTGCTCATCTTCCCCTTCGAGCGAGACATCTACCGGGAGGCGGGGATTCCCGCCGTCTATGTCGGCCATCCTCTCGTCGAGCGGCTCAAGGTCGACCTCGACCGCGCCGCGTTCCTCCGCCGGCAGGGCCTCGATCCCGCCCGCCGGATCGTGACCCTCCTGCCGGGCAGCCGCCGCAGTGAGCTCCGGTATCACACGCCCGTCCTGGCCGAGGCCGCGGCCCGACTCCGTGAGCGTTTCGCCGTCGATCTCGTCCTGGTCCTGGCCGAAGAGCTAAGCGAGGCCGACCTCGAAGACGCTCTCCCGCCCGGCGGACGGGCCGGGCTGAACGTGGTCCGCGGCGGCGCTCTCGAGGCCATGGCGGCGTCCGAACTCGTCCTCTCCTCGTGCGGCACGGCGACGCTCGAGGCCGCCCTCCTCGGAATCCCGCTCGTCGCCTTCTACAAGATCTCCGGCCTGACCTACACCTTCGGCCGCCCGTTCGTGCGTTCCGGGCCCTACTGTATCGTCAACATCCTGGCCGGCGAAACCGTCGTCCCCGAGCTCATCCAGAGGGGATTCACGGCCGGACGGCTGGAGACGGAAGCCCGGCGCCTGCTCGAATCGGACGAGGCGCGGGCGAGCATGAGAGTCGCCTTCGCCGCGGTCCGGGCCGGGCTCGGCGATGACGCGGCCTCTCCCGGCGCCGCCCGCGAGCTGGCCGCGCTCATCGGCGGGGATTGACATCCCGGGTACGTCTGCATTTAAATGGGGCGGTAATCCCCTTTTTGGAGGGCCCATGAAAAACAACGCCTGGCTCCTGGCCGCCTTGCTTCTCGTCGGCCCGGCCGTATCCGTCGGCGTCTCCGCCGCCGATCCGGCCGGCGACCGAGCCGCGACGACCATCCTCTCCATCTCGCCGGTGGAATGCCAGCTCACCAGCAAAGACCAGTCGACGCTGACCTGGTTCCGCGAACAAGGCGCTTTCTACTGGACGACGGGCTTCCCCGACTCGCTCTGGGTTAATATCCCGCTCCAGATCCCCCACAAGGCGGTGGTTAAAGGCCTGACCGTCTACTGCACGATCAACGGCAACGGGCCGGACGACGAGATCGAATTCTATCTTTCGCGCCAAAAAATGATCAGCGGCGCCTCGCAGAAGATGGCCACGATCACGACGACGATCCTGACGCCGTCCCCGTCCCGCAGGGCGCTGGCCGACGACACGATCGATTACGCGACCGTCGACAACAACGTCTATTCCTACGCCCTCGTCCTCCGTTTCCGGTCGGGCTCGGACAAGCTCAAGTTCCACGGCGCCAAGATCAGGTACATCGCATCCTGAGCCGGGCCGCCTGGTCCGAGCGGCGGCGACCGGTCGGATCTTGAAAAGAAGGCCGCCGGCGCGCTGACGCTCGGCCAGAATGCCGGCGTGGCCGCGGAGGCGGGACTCCCGCCGGATTCGCTCGAGGAGCTTCGCGGTTACGCTCCCTCAGCGGACGGCTAGGTCGGGCAGGACGAACTCGATCCGGTCGGCCAGCCGGATGCCGTGGGCGCGGGCGCTGCCCGCCTTGAGCTCGAGCACGAAGAGCGCCGGACGGCCCGGCCCATAGGACGGGCAGGGATCCTCGAGGCAGGGCGGGACGTCCGCTTCGATATGGATGACCCGGCGGTCCCGGTCCAGCCAGAGCATGTCGAGGGCGATTTTGGTGTTCTTCATCCAGAAGGAATGGACGCCCTCCTCGGGGAAGACGAAGAGCATGCCCTGGTCGGGACCGATCGTCTCCCGGAACATCAGCCCGCGCGCCCGCTCCGCGTCGGTCACGGCCAGCTCGGAGGTGATCGCGGCGCCGTCCGGCAGAAAGACCTTGATGAAGCGGGGGCGCCGCTCTGCGAAAGCGCAGGAGCCGAGGAGCGCCGCCAAGATGAGGGCCAGGGCCGCCTTCTTCATGTCCATGGCTATCATGTACGCTAATCCGGCGCTCAAATCAAGGGGACGAAGCGGACCGACAGGACGCACGCCTCTTCGGTTCCCCGCTCCGTCCGGCGGACGAGGACGAGCTCCTGAGCGCCGCTCCCGACGGGGATGATCATCCGTCCGCCGACGGCGAGCTGGTCGCGGAGGGCGGGCGGGACGGCCGCGGGAGCGGCCGCGACCAGGATCGCGTCGAAGGGCGCCTCCTCGATCCAGCCCCGGGCGCCGTCGCCCGTCCTGAAGACGATGTTCCGGTAGCCGAGCCGCTCGAGCGTCCGGCTCGCCCGGCGCGACAGCTCCTCGATGACTTCGACGCTAAAGACTTTGCGGACGATCTCGGCCAGGACGGCCGTCTGATAGCCTGAGCCCGTCCCGACTTCGAGGACGCGATCCTCCGCCCGGAGATCCAGGACCTCGGTCATGAACGCAACGATATAGGGCTGACTGATCGTCTGGCCCGCGCCGATCGGCAGAGGCTCGTCGTCATAGGCGCGCGATTCCTGCCCGGGCGGGACGAAGAGATGGCGCGGGACTTTGCGCATGGCCGCCAGAACCCGGGGGTCCCGGACGCCGCGGGCGGCGATCTGGGACTCGACCATCCTTAGCCTGAGCTTATCGTCGTCCGGCGCCGCGATGCCTCCCCCGGCCTTCTTCCCGCCGGCGCCGCCCGCCTTCCGCCGCAGGAGCCGTTTGAGCGCGCCGGGCCGGAACATGGCCGCCTCGATCCGGATTCAGTAGGACTTGGCGAAGACGGCCGGCGTCCGGGCCGGGCCGCCGCAGCAGACGCAGGCGCCGTCCGCCGGCGCCTCCTCCGTCAAAGGCAGTACGCGGATGGTGGCCTGCGTTTCCTCCTTGATCTTGTCTTCGCAGGCGTCGCCGCCGCACCACAGGGCGCGGATGAACCCGCGCTCGCGCTCCATGATGGCCTTGAACTCGGCGTACGTCGCGGCCCGCCGGGTGTTGGCCTCCCGGAAGGCGAGCGCTTGGTCGAAGAGCGATTTCTGAATATCGTCCAGGAGCTCCGGGACGCGCCCGGCGAGCCCGGCAAGCGGGACCGTTTCCTTAGAGCCGCTGTCGCGGCGGACGGCCGGCGCCGTCCCCGCCTTGACGTCGCGGGGGCCGATCTCGAGGCGGAGCGGGACGCCCCTCATCTCGTACTCGGAGAACTTCCAGCCCGGCGT
>JAFGBC010000279.1 GCA_016933355.1 Candidatus Aminicenantota bacterium | reverse complement strand
GGCCGCCCTCTCCTCCGCCCGCCGATTCTTCCTCGACCGCCTCGATCCGGTCCGGCTCGAGGAGCTTGGAGATCTCCTCCTCCTGGGGCAGGTCGTCGAGGCTGTTGAGCCCGAAGTATTCGAGGAACTTGTCCGTCGTCCGGTAGAGGAGGGGGCTGCCCGGCGCCTTCTTGCGGCCCGCGATCCGGATGAGCTTCTTGTGGAGGAGGGAATGGAGCGTGTAGCTGGCGTCGACGCCGCGCATGGCCGAGATCTCGGCCTGGGTGATCGGCTGGTGGTAGGCGACGGTCGACAGCGTTTCCAGGGAGGCCATCGACAGCTTCGTCTTCCGCTCGATGCTCAGGAGGCGGCGGACCCAGACGTCGAACTCGGGCCGGGTGGAGAAGACGTAGCCGCCTCCCGTCATCTGAACCCGGATGCCGCCGCGCCCGGCCTCCTGGTCGCGGAGGAGCTCGTCCAGGGCCTTGTCGACCTCGTCCGGCGGGAACTCCTGGAGGATGAGCTTAAGCCGCTCCCGCTCGAGCGGCTCGATCGAGATGAAGATCAACGCTTCGACGAGGTCCTTGAGGCGTTCGTTCATGGCGTTCCCGCGGCCGGCGCTTCTTTGCGGAGCCAGACCTTGATGGTATGGAAAAGCGTCTCCTGGACGGCGAAGACCAGGCGGGCCTTGAGGAGCTCGAGCAGGCAGAAGAAGGCGACCAGCGCCTCCTCCAGGGTTTCCTGGCGGTCCAGGTAGTCCAGGAAGTCGAGGTAGTCGCGCTCGGCCAGCACGCCCAGGATCTCGCGCATCTTGTCCTCGAGCGAGACCTCCTTGCCGGGGACGACCCGGTAGTCCTCGCGGGCCTTGCGCTGGAGGAGGGCGAAAAAGGCCTCGGCCAGGTCGAAGAGCGAGACGTCGAGGATCTCGGTCTCCTCGCCCGCGACGGCGCCGGCGGGCCGGACGCTCCGCTTCCAGACCTGGAGCTGCTCCAGCTCGCGGTCGCGGAGGAGCTCGCAGGCGGCCTTGATCTTCTGGTAGTCGATCAGGCGGTGGACGAGCAGGCGGCGCGGGTCGTTCTCGTCCTCGATCGCCGGCTCGCGCGGCAGGAGCATCTCGCTTTTGATATAGATGAGGAGGGCGGCGATCAGGAGGAACTCGGCTTCGCGGTCGAGGTTGATCCGGTCCTTGGCGTTGAGGTAGTCCAGGTATTCGCGGGTGATGACGGCCATCGGGATGTCGTGGATGTCGATCTTCTTCTTGCGGATCAGGAAGAGGAGGAGGTCGAGCGGGCCCTGGAAGACCTCGAGCTTGACCTGGTAACCGTCCCCGGCCGCGGCGCCGGCGATCTCCGTCTCCATGGCCCCGGACTCAGACGCCGATCGCGTCCCGGACCTCGATCATGGTGGCGCCGGCGGCCGCGCGGGCCCGGGCGTTCCCGTCCTCGAGGGTGTCCCAGACGAGGCGCGGGTTTTTCTCGAAGGCGGCCCGCTTCTCCCAGTAAGGGGTCAGGAGGTCGATGATGGCCTGGATGGCGACGGCCTTGCACTCGAGGCAGCCGACGCCGGCCCGGCGGCAGTCGGCGGCGAGCGCTTCGCGGCGGGCCGGGTCGACGAAGGCGCGGTGCAGGGTGAAGACGGGGCAGTCGTCCGGCTCGCCCGGGTCGGAGCGGCGCTTGCGCCGCGTGTCGGTGACCATGGGCGCGATCTTGGCTTTGATCGCGGCGGCGGTGTCCTTGAGGAAGATGGCGTTGCCGTAAGACTTGCTCATCTTGCGGCCGTCGGTCCCGGCCAGCTTGGGGACCTCGGTCAGGAGCGTCTGCGGCTCGGGGAAGACCGGAGCGTAGAGCCGGTTGAAGCGGCGGACGATCTCGCGGGCCAGCTCGAGATGGCAGGCCTGGTCCTCGCCGACCGGGACGACGTCGGCCTTATAGACGATGATGTCGGCCGTCTGGAGGAGGGGATAGCCCAGAAAGCCGTACGTGTTGAGGTCCCTGTCGGCGAGCTCCTCCTGCTGCTCCTTGAAGGTCGGGACCCGCTCCAGCCAAGGCAGGGGGACGATCATCGACAGCAGGAGATGGAGCTCGGCGTGCTCCTTGACCTCGGACTGGTTGAACAAAACGCACTTGGCCGGGTCGATCCCCAAGCTGAGGAGGTCGGTCGCGACCTCGAAGACGTAGTCCCTGATGGCCCGGGAGTTCGCGTACTCCGAGGTCAGGGCGTGCCAGGTCACGATCGAGTAGAAGCAGCGGTATTCGTCCTGGAGGCGGAGCCAGTTGCGGAAGGCGCCGACGTAGTTCCCCAGGTGGGCGGGGCCGGTCGGGCGGACCCCGCTCAGGACGGTTTTCTTGGCGGGCGCGGTCATGGCCTGTCCCTCAGCCGAAGATGAAGGCGAAGAGGAGAAGCTGGATGGGCCGGATGATGATGTCCAGGACGCCGACCGAGATGAGGAGGAGGACGATGATGAAGCCGTAGGGCCGGAGGCGGTCATACTTCAGGGCGGCCTCGTAAGGCAGGATGCCGAGCAGGACGCCGCTGCCGTCCAGGGGCGGCACCGGGATGAGGTTGAAGACGACCAGGTAGGTGTTGATCAGGACGGCGTAGAACAAGACGATGGCCAGCCCCTCGAGCGGGAAGACGCCGCGCGGGAGGCTGTCGCGGTCGATCAGGAACCGGCGCAGGAAATCGACGACCCCGGGCCGGACGAGCTTGAGCAGGAGGAGGACCAGGAAGGAGAGGAAGGCGACCGACAGGTTCGCCAGCGGGCCGGCCGCCGAGATCCAGACGTTGTCGCGGCGCGGGTCGCGGAGGTTGCGGGGATTGACCGGGACGGGCTTGGCCCAGCCGAAGACCGGGGCCCGGATCAGGACGAGCAGGAGCGGCAGGAGGATGGTCCCGATCGGGTCGATGTGGGCGGCCGGGTTGAGGGTCGCCCGCCCCAGCGCGGCCGCCGTCGGGTCGCCGAAGCGGTTGGCGGTCCAGGCGTGGGCCGCCTCGTGGATCGTGATCGCGAAGAGGAGCACGAACAGGCTGATGACGATATTGGCGATACCCATGGCGTTAATCCGCTGTCATTTATAGCACATCGGGGGGGATTAGGCAAAGCGCCCCGCCGACGGATGGGACGGAGGAAAGGAAAGGGGGACGCGGCGCCGCGGCCGAGCCCCCTTCGGACTTCGGAGGAACCGTTACCGGATCAGCCCTTGAGGATCTTGGCGACCTCGTCCTTGTCGACGTCCAGGATGTAGGGGATGCCCGAAATGTCCGCGGCCTCCTTGGTGATGGCCGCGATGTCGTCGCGGGAGATATAGTGGAGCGCGAACTTCCGGGCGCCGGCCATCATCTGGCGGAGGCCCTGGCTGAGGCGGGCGAAATAGGTGTAGACGCCGATGGCTCCGGTCGGGAGGTCCTTGAAGCGCTCGCCGTACTTGCGCCGGAGTTCGGGCCCGGTGATGAAGATCTCGTCGACCGCGCTGCCGAAACGCTCGACGTAAACCGGGATCTGGCCTTCTTCGATCCGCTTCCCGATCGTCTTGCCGACCATGGCCGCGGCCATCGGGCTGCGGGCCATGCCGACACCCTTGACGTAGGGCGCGCCCAAGGCCAGGGCTTTGAAGATCTGGTCCTCGAAGGTCACGCCGCCGGCCAGCATGATGTCGGGCACGTACTCTCCGGCCTTCGCAAGCTGATGGGCATAATCGTGGGTCAGGCTCCAGATCTCGACGACCGGGACGCCCCACTCGTTCATCATCCGCCAGGGGCTCATGCCCGTCCCGCCGCCCGCGCCGTCCACGGTCAGCATGTCGAGCTTGGCCTTGGAGGCGAACTTGACGGCCCGGGCCAGGTCGACCGGCCGGTAGGCGCCCGTCTTGAGGAAGATGTACTTGGCGCCGGCCTTCCGGAGCTCCTCGACCCGCTTCATGAAACTCTCTTCCTCGACCATGCCCAGCCGGGAGTGGCGCTCGAACTCCTTGAAGCTCCCCTTCTCGAAGGCGGCGATAATGTTGGGGTCGTCTGGATCGGGCAGGACGATATACCCTCGGCTCTTGAGCTGCTGGGCTTTCTTGAGGTTCTTGATTTTAACCTCGCCGCCGATGTCCTTGGCCCCTTGACCCCACTTGAGCTCGACGACCTGGACGCCCAGCTTGTCGATGACGTACTCCTGGACGCCGAGGCGGGTGTCTTCGACATTGGCCTGGACGACGACGGCCCCGTAGCCCTGGTCCTGCCAGTCCGTGAAGCTCCGGATCCGGAACTCCATGTCCGGCGAGCGGACGACCCGGCCGTTGCGGATCTCGGACTGCTCGTCCATCCCGCAGACGTTCTCGCCGATGGTCAGGATGCAGCCCGAAATGGCCGTCCCGGCGGCCAGCCCGGCCCAGTTGAGCTTGGCGATGTTGGTCGAGCCCATCCCGGCCACGACGAAGGGCAGGCGGAGCTTGATCCCCTTGTCGCGGCCGATCTGCGTCTCGGTCGTGACCTTCTCGAAGGTCGCCTTGTCGCTGTCGGCTTCGACGCCGTAGGCGCCGGCCGCAGTGCCCATGATGCTGAAGTGGGCCAGGTCGACCGGGTAGTCCTTCTCGCTGGCGGCCGTGATCAGGCCGAACGGCTGGGGATAGAGGACCTCGGTCCCGCGGTAGGCCGATTTCCCGATTTCGCACATCCCGATGCAGCCGTCGACGCAAGTCACGCACATCCCGCTGAAGGGGCTGATCGATCCCTCGGTCCGGTTCTTGGTCAGT
>JAFGBC010000278.1 GCA_016933355.1 Candidatus Aminicenantota bacterium | reverse complement strand
TCGTCTTGGCGTCCCGCCCGGACGGGCCGCCGCCGAGGCGGAACGCCCCTCTCTTATAGACGATTGCGGTCCGGAGGGCAAGAGGGCATCGGTGGAAGGAGTCGACGGATTGACCCGCCCGGGCTCAGCCGCTCCTCGAAGAAGGCGATCAGGGCCGGGAGATCGACCTCGTGCCCGGCGCCCTCGATATTGAAAACCTCTTTTCAAGGATGATATATTGGCTCAAGGGGTGGACATCCTGCGAGACGACGCCCTTGAAAGAAGCCCGGGGCGAAGGCGAAAAAACATAATCCTGACACAAGCTTCATTCCAGCCTGACTTGTCCGGCTATATGCTTGGGAATCGATATCCGCGGCGAAGGTTGCCTTGAGATTAACGGTCTGGCTTCAGCCGCCCCGTCGGACCCTGTCGGTTTTCCTTTGTCTCATACTTATCCTGGGCGGCGCGCTGGCCTGGCTCGGCTGGCAATGGCTTAAGCAGGACAGGGCTCTCGAGCGGCAGCGGCTTCAAGAGAGCCTGGAACGCTCGGCGGACCGCATGGCCGCCGTCCTTCAGCAAAGTCTTGCCGATTTGGAAGGCTTTTTGAGCTTCGTCCCGGACTCCGGAGTGAGGGAACCGCCGGCCGGCGTCATGATCCTTCAAGCGACAAGCCACGGCGTCAGCGCTTATCCGCCCGGGACCCTGCTCTTTTCTCCCGTGGTTCTGGCCGAAGACGAGCCTCCGGCCGGGAGGTTCGCCCCCGGCGAAACCCTGGAGTTCCAACGCAACGATCCGGCTCGAGCGGCCGAAGTCTTCCGGGAGCTCACCCAGTCCCCGGATCGCGGCGTTCGCGCCGGCGCCCTGCTGCGTTTGGGCCGGAACCTCCGCAAAATCGGCCGGAACGAGGAGGCCCTTCGAGCGTTCGGCCAGCTCGCTCGGCTCGGCCAAACCCCGGTCCTGGGACTGCCGGCGGAGCTGATGGCGCGCGAATCGGCCGGTTCGCTATTGGAGGGGACTGGCCGGATCGAAGAGCTGCGAAAGGAAGCCTCTCTCCTGCACGAGGCCCTGTGGAGCGGCCGCTGGAGCCTGCTCCGTCCGGCCTGGGAGTTCCATGTGGAAGAAGCGAAGCGGTGGTTTGGGGCCGGCCCGCTGACGGAACGCGAACAGAACGCGTTCGCGCTCTCGAACGCGGCTGAATCGCTCTATGGCCGTTGGATAGTCGAGCGGGAAGCCAGAAGCCGCCGTGCCGAAAAAACGGGGGAGTGTCCGGTCTTGATGACTTGGGACGGGACCGCCGATCGTTTGGCCGCCGTATTGGCGGGGCCTGCCTACCTCGCTTCGACGTGGACGCCGGCTTTGCAAGACGGAGCCGTCCAGGGCGCCTTGATCGATGCGGACGGACACGTTTTGATCGGCTCGGTTAAAAAGGACGGCCGCCAGGCCCTGAGAACGGCGGCGGCCACGGGGCTTCCCGGAACCTTGCACGCGACCAGCGTTGGTCCCGGGCCGGAATCGGCCGGCCTTGCCGGGCGACGCCGCCTTCTGCTCCTGGGTTTTGCGGTCCTGGCGCTTTCTCTTTTGGCCGGCTCCTATTTTATCGTTCGCTCCATCGGCCGCGAACAGGCCGTCGCCAGGCTTCAGTCCGAGTTCGTGTCGGCCGTGTCGCACGAATTCCGGACGCCGCTCACGTCGCTGCGCCAGCTTTCGGAGATGCTGTCCAAGGGCAGGATACCGACGGAGGATCAGCGGCAGAAATCCTACGACATCCTGTCGCACGAAAGCGAGCGGCTGCAGAGACTCGTTGAGTCGCTGCTGGATCTTGGCCGCATCGAGGCGCGCGCGTTCCGCTATCACTTCGAACATCTCGATCCCGGGGCGTTCGTCAGCGGGCTGGTGGCCGAATTCCGGAGACAAGCCGCTGCTCAGGGCTATCGTGTCGAGCTTTCGCTCGAGGGAGAACAGCCGCCCCTATTGGCCGACCGCGAAGCGCTCGGTTTGGCCTTGCGGAATCTGCTCGACAACGCGGTCAGATATTCGCCGGACTGCCGAAACGTCTGGGTCGAGGCAGGGCGCGAGGGCGGTCGCTTGGCCATCCGCGTCCGTGACAGGGGCCTGGGCATTTCGGGCCCGGAGCAGAAGAAAATCTTCAGGAAATTCGTCAGAGGCGCCGGCTCGAGGGAAGCCCATATCCGCGGGACCGGCATCGGTCTGACCCTGGCAAGCAGCATCGTCGAAGCTCACGGCGGCGAGATCTGCCTGGAGAGCGAGCCCGGCAAGGGCAGCACGTTCACCATCCTGCTGCCGTTGGAGAAGAAGGCATGAAACGCATCCTGGTGGTCGAAGACGAATCCGCCATCGCCTTTGGTCTTCAGCTCGATTTGAAGAACGAAGGATACGACGTCGAGATCGCATCGAACGGCGAAAGCGCTCTCCGGCACGCCCAGAAAGAAGCCTACGACCTCATTCTGCTCGATGTCATGCTGCCGCGCAAAGACGGCTACGAGGTCTGCCGCGACTTACGCCGGGTCGGATTGAAGACTCCGATCATCATGCTGACAGCGAAGACCCACGAGGCGGAGAAAGTCCTGGGGCTGGAGACCGGCGCCGACGACTATGTGACCAAGCCCTTCAGCCCCCGCGAGCTCCGGGCCAGGATCAAGGCGGCGCTGCGCCGCACGGCGGGAGACGATGTGCCAGCCTACAGGTTCGGCGACGCGGAAGTCGATTTCAAGCGTTGCGAGCTGCGACGCGCCGGGAAACCTGTGGATCTGACGGCCCTCGAGTTCAAGCTGCTCGCCGCCTTCGTCAGAAACGGCGGCAAGGTGCTGAGCCGGGATCAGCTGCTCGACCTCGTCTGGGGACACGGCGCCTTCGTCACCGATCGTGTGGTCGACAATCACGTCGTCACGCTGCGGAAAAAAATCGAGCCGGACCCTTCGAAACCGCGTTATATCATTTCCGTCCGCGGCATGGGCTACCGTTTCGACGGCTGAATCAAACCCAATCCTGACAATTGCGCATATACTCGCCTGACATTGGGGCCGTAACATGACGAGCGGGAGGCAAGAGTCATGAAACGAACAACGTCGGTTCTCTTGACGGGGTTGCTCAGTGCAATGCTATTCGCCGTGTTACTGGCGAATCAGGCGAAAGAAACCCAGGCGGAAGTCGCGCTGCAGGCCGCCATGAAAACGGAAAACGTGGATGGAGATCTGAGGAGCGCCATCGAGCAGTATGGGAAGATCGCCGCGCTGCCCGGCGCCGGTCGGGGCACGGTCGCGACCGCTCTGCTGCGGATGGGGCAGTGCTATGAAAAACTGGGCAGCGTGGAAGCGACGAAGGCCTACGAGCGGGTCGTGCGCGAGTTTGCCGACCAGAAAGTAACCGTGGCCGCCGCCCGGGCGCGTCTTGCTGTGCTGGGACAAGGGCCGAGCGCGGCGTCGGGCCTGTCCGTCCGCCGGGTCTGGGCCGACGCGCCGCGATATGGAGCCCAGGGCAAGCCTTCCCGCGACGGCGCATATCTGACTTTCCGGACTGCGGGCGAGGACCTGGCCATCCGCGATCTCGCCACGGGGCAGATTCGACAGCTGACCAAACACCAGAGCGGGCAATCCGCTTGGAACTCTGTTCCATCTCCGGATGGAAAGCAGATCGCCTACCTCTGGAGAGAGGCGGACGCGTGGGAACTGCGGGTTATCGGACTGGAGGGGGCCGAGCCCCGCGTTCTCTGTCATAAAGCCGATGCGGACGTGGTCAGGCCGTCGGACGCGGTAAGACCGTTTCCCGCCGATTGGTCCCCGGACGGCACGAGCATTCTGATCGTCCTCTGGCATTTCATGGACCCGGGCAGCGAAATCGCGCTGGTTTCCGCGCGGGATGGCTCCATGCGCGTTCTGAAGGATCTTGACAAGCGCCTCACGGAACGCCCCCGTTTCTCTCCAGACGGCCGTTTCATTGTCTTCGACCGTCAGCAGCGCCCGGGGGAAAAGAGCGACATCTTTGTCCTTGCCTTGGACGGAGGGCGCGAGATCCCGCTCATCGAACACCCGGCCAATGACATGGCTCCCGACTGGATGCCGGACGGCAAGGGAATCCTGTTTTTCAGCGACCGGACGGGGACCATGAGCGTCTGGTGGATCCCGTTTATCGAGGGCAGCCCCCGGGGGGCTCCCGAGTTGCTCAAGCCTGACGTGCGGGGCAACTCCATGGGATTTACCCGAAACGGTTCCTACTACTACAGCATGGGCACGGATGCGAGTGATGGGTACATCGCCGAGCTCGATCTGACGACGGGCAAGCTCAATTCAGCGCCGAGAGCTGCCGAGGAACTTTTCATCGGCTCCAACGGCGGTCACGAATGGTCGCCAGACGGCCGACAGATGCTGTTCGTTTCGATGCGGGGACCGGGAGCGTCGAAAGACAGGGCGATTCCTTGCATCCGCTCCACGGTAAGCGAGGAAGTACGTGTCTTGAGCTCCAAGCTCGTCCATGTATCCCATGTTCGCTGGGCGCCGGACGGTCGCTCCGTTCTGGCTCTCGCAACCGATCCTGCCTCGATTTTCGGCGCCTTCCGCTTTGACGTCCAAACCGGCGATATCCTCCCGATCCCGATGCCTCCCGAGTTCATAGGCTGGTTACCAGCCATGTCCCAGGACGGCAAGGCCGTTTACTACCAAGCCGCGCTCAAAGATCCGAGAAGGTATAGCGTCATGGAGCGGGACCTCGAGACCGGAAAAGATCAGGAACTTTATAGCGGAGACGCGCGTTTCAGGAGCCGCTTAACTCTTTCTCCAGACGGGCGGCAATTGGCTTTCGTTCTAGGCGACCAACCTGAAGACGAATTTCCTGTAATAAAAATCATGCCCGCAGCGGGAGGAGAAGCGCGCGACGTGCTGCGCGGAGTACAGTTGCCACTCTGCGAAGCCCCGATCGCCTGGACGCCCGACGGCGCGAGCCTGCTCTTTATCAAGCAACTCGGACCGACGCCGCTCTCGAAGACCGAACTGTGGTCAGTCTCCGTGCGGGGCGGCGAACCTCGCAAGCTGGGGCTTGCCGTAGAGGGAATGATCCATATTTCCCTCCATCCGGACGGTCGGCATATCGCTTTCACCAAGGCCCAGAATAGAGACGAGGTCTGGGTGATGGAGAATTTCCTGCCGCCCGCGAAAGCCGTGAAATAGAGGCGAGACCCGTCCCGTCATCCGCCCGGGTCGGCTCAATCGCAAGCCATTGACATCTGCTTGGGAAGGCGAAACCCTCCTTAGCGAAATGGGAAACGTTGATCGGGAGTCCGTGACCCGGGATTTTTCGCCGAGCGCAAAAAGGAAATGCATAGCAGGCTCAGGCGCTCCTCGAAGAAGGCGAGCAGGGCCGGGAGATCGAGTATTCGACCGGCAACGGGACGACCTACCGGACGATCGCCGACCGGGCGGCCAACATCGGATCCTTCCCCTGGCGGGTGCCGGACGAGGCCTCCGGCTCCTGCCTGGTCAGGATCAGCGACGCCGACGGCCTCCCGGCCATCCCGGTCCTCATCTCCTTCGAGTTCAACTTCAAGGTCTCGGCTCAGTCGGGGGAGGCTCCCGAGGGCGCCGCGCACTTGGTCTTCCGGGCCGGGATCCCCGACGCGAGGACCCGGAGCTTCCGGGCGGCCGAGGTCGCCTTCGCCCCCGACGGCCTCAGGGGCACGGAGAACCTGCTCTTCAACCACGCG
>JAFGBC010000074.1 GCA_016933355.1 Candidatus Aminicenantota bacterium | reverse complement strand
TCCTCCTCTCGGTCGAGCGCGAGATCCTGCCCGACCTGGGCGTCGCCCTCGACCTGAGCTACCGCAAGTTCGACCATTTTAACTGGACCCTGGCCTACGACCCGGAGACGGGCGACAAGGCCGACAAGGACGAGTACTTCCAGGTCGGCACCATCCCCGGCACGATCGGCCCCTATTCGACGGGCGACGCCGCCGGCAAGCCCTACTACATGCTCAAGGCCGGCGTCGGGTCGCGCTTCTACCGCATCTACGAGCGGCAGCCCGATTACTATCGCGATTTCATGGGCGCCGAAGTCCGGCTGACCAAGCGGCTCTCCAACAAGTGGATGCTCGACGCGTCTTTCACCTTCCAGAACCAGAAGCAGCACTACGGCGACATCGGCTACGCGGACGGCCAGACGATGACCAACCTCTGGGCGCTCGACGGCGAAGCCTGGGCCCCCGCGATCGGCGGCGCCAGCGGCAAGATCAACTCCAACGTCTACTCCAAGTGGCTGTTCAAGGCCTCGGGCCTCTACCAGCTTCCGCAGGACTTCAACGTCTCCTTCGCCTTCAACGCGCGCCAAGGCCACATCCTGACCGAGACGGCCACCCTCGTCAACTACGCCGCCCCGAACGCGCTGAACCGGAGCCTGACCTTCTACATCGCCCCGTTCGACACGCACCGCCTGCCCACGTTCTACAACCTGAACATGAGACTCGAGAAGGTCCTCAGCCTCGGCGACATCGGCAAGGTCTACATCATGGCCGACGTCTTCAACGTCCTGAACTCCGCGATCATGAACCGGCGCTACAACAAGCAGCACGGCACCTATTACGTCACGACCGGCGCCTTCGTCCAGAACGCGACGGATAATCTCGCCAACGAGATTCTCAACCCCCGCGTGATCCGGCTGGGCATGCGCTTCCAGTTCTGACCCCCCGCACCCCGCACGAAGCTCAGGCCCCTCCCTCGCGACGAGGGAGGGGCCTTTTTTTATCCGGGGCGGGACGGGCCGCCGGCTGCCCGGGGGGGCACCGGCTAGGCCAGGACGTTGTCCTTGAATGCTCTCTTGACCAGGGTCAGCCAGCGGCTGCCGTAGCCGATCTTCAGGCCGCCGGCGGCTTCGAAGACGCTGGGCTCGAAGCTCGTCCCCTCGTAGTGCTCGTTGTAGCTCGTGAGATGGAGGCCGAGGATGCGGGGCGTCTTCTCGAAGAGGGTTTTAACCTCCTGGAGGAAGGCCTCGCCCTCCCCCTTCTGGCAGGTCAGGATCCGGTTTCGGCCGTCCTTAGGGTCGGTGCTGCCGTTCTTGTCGTGGTAGGTGAACTGGACCGGGAGCAGGAGCCGGGAGTCGGGGGCGTGCGTCTTGAGCAGGCCGACCCAGGTCCTGGCCATCCGCACGTAGGCGGCCCGGAACTCGGCCCGGAGGCTTCGCCAGTTCTTGGCGACATAGACGGGGTTCATCCCGTAGCTGGTGATGGCGTCGTACCAGTTGGGGCGGGTGAATCGCTCGGTCTCCGAGGGCTCGGGCGGGTAGAAGAAGGGCTCGCTCCCGATCAGGTAGACCGTCTTGCGGGCCCGCGCGCTCGTGGCGTCGAAGAACTTGAGGTTGTCGGTCCAGATATAGAGGACGGGGCGGCCGTCGATCCGGTAGTAGTTGTCGGACGCGAAATGATGCTTGGCCAAGAAGTCGATGTCGGCCAGGAAGGTGTCCCGGTTGTAGGCGTCGCGAAAATCGAAATGGTATTTCCTCTTCCATTCGCCGTCGAGCCGCCCTCTGGCGAATTCTTCGGCGGCCGTCTCGGCCGGGGCGTTGAGGACGCGCGACTGGCGGAGGCGGCCGGTGATTTCGTACAGGAAACAGAATCGGCGGCTGGAGAAATTCGAGGCGCGAAGGTAGCCCTGCTGGAAGAGCTCGTAGCTCCAGTGGGTCGGCCCCCACCAGGAAACGCAATCGACGGGGACGGCGAAGAAATTCTTTTCCTCGTTCTGGCGCTCGACGGTCGCGACGTCGTCGGAGTCGTAATGCCCGCGCAGGGGGTCGGAGAAGACGCGGCGCAGCCAGGGCAGGCGGTACCAGGTGTACTGGTCCATCATGATCTCGGCCTTCTTGAGGCGCTTGGCCGGGGGAGGGGCGAATCCGAATCCGGGCCGGTCGAGGAGCGTCGCCGCGCCCGTCGCCGCGATCGTCTTCAAAAGGTCGCGCCGCTTCATGGTCATGAATGTCCGCGCTATGACCGCGGGGAGCAGAATAGACATTGCATAATCATTGCTGCGCCCCGAGTCCTAGCCGGGCGATAAGAAAATTTGGAGTCCATGATATTTCGCCCGGCTTAGTAATACCAGACGAGGGACGGTCCGTCAACGGCGGGCCGCGGATTCAGCGGATTCAGAGGACTTCGGCGACGAGTCCGGCGACGATCTCCCCGATGGCGGGCGCCGCGGTCAGGCCCGGCGATTCGATGCCGGCCAGGCTGATGAGCCCGGGCAGACCGAGCGCCGTTTCGCGCCGGATCACGAAATCTCGGAAGCCGTCGCCCGGCCCCTGCAGCTTGGGCCGGATCCCCGCCATATCGGGCGTGAGGTCGTCCGGGTCGACACCCGGCAGATAGGCCCGGGCGGCCTCGAAGAAAAAGGCGCGGTGGCCGGGGTCGACGTCGTAGTCGAACGCCGAAACGTAGAACGCGTTCGGCCCGAGCTTGAGGCCGCCCTGGAGGTCGACGGTGACGTGGACGCCCAGGCCGCCGGCCTTGATCCGGGGCACGGGATAGACGAGGCGCTCGACCGCCGTCGCGGCCCGCCGCCTCAACCGGAAGTACTCGCCCTTGCAGGGATGGATGCGGAGCCCGGCCCGGTCGGGGTCGATGCCGGCCAGGGCCGCCACCCGGTCGGCCCGGAGGCCGGCGGCGTTGACGACGACCCGCGACCGGAAGCCGTCCGTCTCCTCCCTGTCCCGGACCCGGACGTCGAAGCCCCCCCCGACCGGGTCGAGCCCGACGACCCCGGCGTTGTAGAGGAAGGCGGCGCCTCCCTGCCGGGCCGCCCCCTCGAAATGGCGCATGAGCGCATGGCTGTCGATGATCCCGGTCGAGGGCGAGAGCAGGGCGGCCTCGCCTCGCAGGTTCGGCTCGAGCTTCGCGAGCGCGCCGCCCTCCAGGAGGACGAGGTCTTCGACGCCGTTGCGGCGGCCGTTGGCGAGGAGCGCTTCGAGGTCGGGGCGCTCCTCCGGGCGGGCGGCGACGACGAGCTTTCCGCGGCGGGCGTGGGGGATTCCCCGGTCGCGGCAGAGGGCGTAGAGGAGCTCCCGGCCGCGGACGCAGAGCCGCGTTTTTAGGGAGTCGGCCGGATAGTAAATTCCGGAGTGGATGACCTCGCTGTTTCGGCTGCTCGTTTCTTGGCCGAACGCGGCGTGGCGTTCGACGACGCAGACGTCGCGTCCGGGGCGGGCGAGGGCGGCGGCGACGGCCAGGCCGACGACGCCGGCGCCGATAATCGTGACGTCGAATTCGCAGTCCATGGCGGCCCGGAGCGTTATGATAATCGAAGGGCGCCGGTTTGAAAAGAGCGGCCGAGTGTGCTATAAACGGCCGGTCATGACGGACAGCGCGCGCGTCCCCGCCCTCAGGGTCTGGATCGTCGCCGGCCGGCCCTGGTCCTTTCCCGCCTCGACGATGCCCGTCCTGTTCGGGACGTCCCTGGCCGTGGCCGCCGGAGGCGCGCCGTTCCGCCCGCTCCGCTTTCTCCTGGCCATGACCGCCATGGTCGTCCTCCATGCGGCTTCGAACACGCTCAGCGACGCCTTTGATTTCCAGCGGGGACTCGACCGTGAAACGACGCCGCTCAGCGGGGCCGTCGTCCGCGGCTGGCTCAGGCCGAACCAGGCGGTTTGCGGCGCGGCCGTCCTGTTCGCGGCCGGCGTCGCCCTGGGCTTGGTCCTGACGTTGATGTCCAGCCCGCTCCTGCTCGTCGTCGGCGGAGCCGGCGTTCTCATCGGCGCCGCCTACTCCCTCCTGAAACGCTGCGCGCTGGGTGACCTGGCCGTCTTTCTCAACTTCGGGATCCTGGGCGCGCTCGGTGCCTGGCTCGTCCAGGCCGGCTCCTTGTCCTTGATTCCGGCCCTATGGACGGCGCCGATGGCGATGCTCGTGGCGGCCATCCTTCACGCCAACAACTGGCGCGACGCGGCCTCGGACCGGGCGCTGGGCGTCCGTTCCCTCGCCGCCGTCCTGGGCGACCGGGGCTCGCTCGTCTATTACGGGTTCCTCCTCTTCGGCCCGTTCGCGGTCGTCGTCGCCCTGATGCTTGTCCCGCGGGCGGCGGGAGGGACGCTCCCGGCCCTGCCCTGGACGTTCCTGCTGGTCTTCGCGGCTCTGCCCCGCGCGGTGTCCCTGTTCGGCCGCGGTCTGCGGCGCCGGACGCCGCGCCGCCCGATGGATTTCGCGATGCTCGACGGCGCGACGGCCCGCTACAATCTGGTCTTCGGTCTGCTGTCGACCGCCGCCGTCTGGCTCGACCTTCTGGCCCGGCGCCTCTAAGTCCGGCCGCCCCGCTCAGCGGCCCTTCGCTTTTCGAACCTCGAATTCCAGAGTCGCGCCGGCCCGCAGGTCCTGGGGCTTCGGCCAGCGCTTGTGTCCCGCCCCGCTCAGCTCGAAGCTTCCGAGGCCGACCCGCCCCCCGCGCACCTCGAGCCCGACGCGGTAGACGTCCCCGCCGGCTTCGATCCGGCAGGTTCCCCAGGCGTCTCCCGAGGACCAGAACCAGGTCCCGGCCGCGGGCGCGAAGGCCAGCGCCTTCTCGACGCCCGAGTAGCGGAAGCCGCTGAGAGCCGGGACGGCCGCCCAGCTGGCCATGGCCCTGGCGTAATGATGGCCGCACTCGGCCTCGTCGAAAGGGCTCCGCTTGCGGCCGTCGTAGCGGTTCCGGATGTCGCGGATGACGCGGACGCCCTCGGCCGTCTCGCCCTCGAAGAGCAGCCCGATGGCGGCGACGTACTCGAAGCCGGTCATGACCTCCGTGAAGTAGGGGAAGGGGTTTTCGGGGCGGCCCTTGGGGTAGCTGGCCATGAGCAGGGCCGTCTCGTCGCCCAGGACGAACGAGCGCAGACAATTGAAATGGCCGTTGAAGCCCTCGCGCCGGTTGTATTTCAGGATGTTGGCCAGCGTCGTCCGGACGTGGGTCGGGTCGACGAGATAGCCCAGCCCGCCGACGTGGGCCATGAACTGTCCGACGAGTTGGTCGACCAGGCAGCCTTGGCCCAGCTGGTAGTCGGGCCGGCCCACGTCGCTCGCTCCCATACCGACGACCAGCCCCGGCGCGATGTCGGACGCCGCCCGGGGCGGCCGCACTTCGTGCACGTAGTACTCGCCGTTGAAGAGGTTGGCGTCGATCCAGGCCCGTCCGCGCTCGAAGAGACGCCGGCACTCGGCCGCGAACGCCCTGTCTCCGACGCGGCCAGCCATCTCCTCTCCCGCCCGAAGGGCCCCCAGGTACCAGATCCCCATCTGGGGATTGGGGCCGTAGTACTCGACGTCCATCGTGTTGTGCTGACAGCCCTCCATGACGCCGTCGCGGTCGGCGTCCCAGCCGCCCTTGATCCAGCAGAATTCCAGGGCTTTGCGGACGTTCGGCCACAGCCGCCGCAGGAAGGCGTCGTCCCCCGACAGGCGCCAGTCGCGATGCGCCTTCATGATGCAGCCCATCTGGCCGTCGGCGGCGGCCCGGCCGAAGCCGCGGGCGCGGTCAAGCGGCAGCCCGACCCGGAAGCTCATCAGCCCGTTCGCGTCGACGGCCCGGCCGAACTCAACCTCGCGCATCGAGCGGGCCAGCCTCCCGAACAGGTGCGCCGTCGCCTGCTCGTAGTTCCAGACGTGGGTGCAGGACCCCCAGCAGCATCCGGAGCTATTGCTGCATCCCTCGAACCCGAAGAAGAGCCCGTCGGGCGTCCGGAAGCACGTCTGGGTGCGGAGGGTGCTCAAGTTGAAGAGAGCGGCCTCCTTGACCTCGGCCGGGAGGTCGCTCCCGCAGAAGGCGCGGACGAAATCGACCGTGGCCGTCTCGAGGACGGGCAGGCGGGGCGCGATCTTCTCGGCGGCGTCCCAGGCGTCCGCGTAGAGCGTCGTGTAAAAGTTGCCGATGAGGTCTTCGGGCGCGTCCTTGGGGGTCCAGGTCATCCGGTTGGGGAAATGCCAAGTCAGCAGGAAGGTTATCGCGCGGCTCTCCCCGGCGGGGATTACGACCTCGGCCGCCAAGGAGCCCATCGGCATGTCCTCGGCCGGGACGGGCCGTTCGGAGAGGGCGCCGTCGGCCGCGAAATCGTCCCAGAAGTCGAGGAGCGCGCTCCCCCAGCCCTTATCGGGCCAGCCGGTCCGGCGGCTGACGACGGGCTGGTCCAGGACGGTGAGGGCGATCGTCCCCCAGGCCGGGGACTTGACGTCGACGCCCTCCGACGTCAGATACAGGCCGCTGAGCAGGGGCTTGCTCCGGAACGCGATTCGGTTCGCCTTGCAGCCGGTCGTGAGGGGATCGCCCTTCCAGTCCCGGGCGGGGGAGGATCCGTCGGCGCCGATGAAGTTGGGCAGGCTCCCGCAGACCGCGGCGCGAAGCGGGGCTTCCGTCTTGTTGATGAGGACGTAGCGAAGGACGGCGGCCGGCAGGCCGCTGGCCTCGACGTCGCAGGGAACAAGGGGATTGAACGCCTCGAGCCTGACCTCGAGCGGCGCGGCCGGGTCGGAGAGAAGGACCTGGCCGAGCGGATAGGCGGCCGCGAACGAGGCCTCGCCGAAACGAGGCAGTCCGTGGTTTGTCGCCGTGCTGCCGTGGCTGTTCTCGTAGGCCTCGACGGGGAGCGGCCCTTCGAGGGCCCGGACGAATGCCCGCCCTCCCTCAGCCGCCGCGAACACGGCGAAGAACGGCCCCGTCTGCTGACCCCGGCTGGGCGTGTAGCCCTTGGCTGGGCGATTCATGATCTCCCAGTCGCGAAGGTTCCCGCGGCCGCCCAGCCCAACCGTCCCGGTCCCGATGCCGCCTAAGGGCAGCGAGATGCGGGCGAGATGGTCCCGGTCGTAGGCTTTGAGGACAGGCCAGGTCCCATTCCCGTCGGCGGCTCCGGCGCTCGCTACGGAGCCGGGGGCGGAGAGACACAGCGCCGCCGAAGCGGCGATCACGATGATCTTTCGGCCGGACATGAAGGACCTCCCTCGGGAGATTACTTGAGACGGTCGTCGCCGTCGTTGAATCCGTTGCGGCAGTGGGTTCCGTCGCAGAACGGCTTGTTCTCGGACCCGCCGCAGCGGCAGAGGGTGACGCGGTTTTGGATTTCATAGGGAACACCCTCCGCGGACAGGACGGGGATGCCGCCCTTGACCCAGAGGGGGCCGCTTTGCTTGCGGGGCGGGTCCTCGATGACGCTGATCGAAGGTTCGAGACGCGGCTCGATCGGCCGACCGTCGGCCTTGTCGTAAGCGGTCAAGCTGCCTGAGGGGCAGTCCGCCGCCTCCCGCAAGGCGATGGCCCGGCAGGCCGGGTCGTCGGAGCGCTCGGCGTTCGCCCAGGCGCCGCCTGAGCCGCGGCAGAAGCGGGCCGCCGCGCAGAGATCAGGCGCGAACGTGAGGTCGAGCGCCGGACCTTCGGTCTTCTCCCGCCGGCTCCGGTCGGAAGCCGGCGGAGCGGTCTCGGAGCCGTCGAAGCGGCCCGCCGCGTGCGAGCCGTCGCAATAGGGCGCGGTCCGGGAGCGGCCGCAGCGGCAGAGCGCGTAAGTTTCACGCGGCGGCTCGGCCGGGCCGTGCTCCCAGCGCTCGGGATCTCCATCGGCGTTGTCGACGATATAGGCTTTATTGATCGGGACGGCTCCAGTGACGACGTACGGTCCGTTCTTCGCGACTTTGACCTTGGGATTGTTCGCGGCCATGGTCT
>JAFGBC010000073.1 GCA_016933355.1 Candidatus Aminicenantota bacterium | reverse complement strand
TATGATCAAGGAAGCCTACTTCACGCCCGCTACACTGGCCGCGAAGGCGCGGGACATCCTGGCCTCGGCCGGGAGCTTCCGCCGCGGAGGCGGGGAGGTCCGTTTCCGCCCCGACCGCGCCGCTCTGCTCGCGCTGGACATGCAGGCGTTTTTCCTGCGGGAATCCTCGCACGCCTTCATCCCCGGCGCGGCGGCGATCCTCCCCGGCCTGAAAAGGCTGACCCGGGCCTTCCGGCGGCTCGGCCGCCCGGTCGTCTTCACCCGGCACACCAATACGCCCGCCGACGCCGGCCGGATGTCCGCCTGGTGGAAGGACCTGCTCGCGCCGGATTCGCCGGACAGCGAGATCGTCCCCGAACTCGAGGCCGCGAAGGCGATCGTCGTCGAAAAGCATCAATACGACGCTTTTCACGGGACGGAGCTCGAACGGATCCTCCGCGCCAAGGACGTTGAAGAGGTTGTCGTCACCGGCCTGATGACCCATCTCTGCTGTGAAACGACCGCCCGCTCCGCCTTCGTGCGCGGCTTCAGCGTCTTTTTCGCCGTGGACGGAACGGCGACCTACACCGAGGCTTTCCATCGGGCGGCCGTCCTCAACCTCGCCCACGGATTCGCCTCGCCGGTCCTGGTCGAGGGCATCCTCGACGCGTGTCTCCGATGAGTACGGAAACGGCCGACGTGCTCATCATCGGCGCCGGGCCGGCGGGAATCGCGGCCGCCGTCCAGCTCAGACGATACGGCCTATCGCTCGCGCTGCTGGAGCGGGAGGCCGTCGGCGGCCTGCTGCGAAACGCCGGCCTGGTGGAGAACTATCCCGGGTTTCCGGACGGTATCCCCGGGCCGAGCCTCGCCGCTCTGTTCGAGAACCATCTTCAACGCTTCGGCGTGAGGGTGACGTTCGACGAAGTCCTCCGGCTGGATTACGAAGACGGCTGGCGGGTCGGGACGACGCAAGCCGAGTACCGGCCCGAGGTCGTCATCGTCGCGAGCGGCACGAAGCCGAAGCCGGTCCCCGTCCCCGTCCCGGAGGGCGCGCAAGAACGGGTGTTCAGCGAGGTCCGGCCGCTGGCGGACGTCCGAGGCAAGGCGGTTGCGATCGTCGGCGCCGGCGACGCCGCCTTCGATTACGCCTTGAACCTGGCCGGACGCGGGAACGCGGTCACCATCCTCAACCGCGGATGCGAAGCGTCCTGCTTGCCCCTGCTCCGCGAGCGCGCCTCCGCGAAACCGAACATCTCTTACCGGGACCGGATCAGCCTGCGGCGCGTCGAAGTCGACGCCCCCCGCGGCGGCTTGAAACTCGTCGCCGACCGTTTTTCGCTGTCTGCGGATTACTTGCTCTTTGCCGTCGGCCGCCGACCCCGGCTGGATTTCCTGGCGGACAATGTCAAGCGTCAGGCTCGGCGACTGGTCCGAAGCGGAAGACTCTATTTTGTCGGCGACGTTCACAACGGCCGCTTCCGCCAAGCCGCCATCGCCGCCGGCGAGGGCCTGCGGGCGGCCCTGCGGACGTGCGCCCGTCGAGGAGCGTCGTGACGAAGGTTTTGGCCGTGATCGGCAGCGACGATGTGGCCGTCGTTTACATGGCCAGTCTGGACGGCCGGATGATCGAGTTCGTCGAAGCCCTTCAGCCTCCGCATCCGCGCGATGAACGCTGGATCCTGATGGTTTCCACGCTTTTCGGCTGTCCGGTGAAATGCCTGATGTGCGACGCGGGCGGTCGGTACCAAGGCCGGCCCTCCGCGGAGCAGATACTCTCCCAGGTCGACTACATGGTCGGGCGCTGGTATCCCGACCGGCGCGTGCCGGCCGCGAAGTTCAAGGTCCAGTTCGCGCGCATGGGCGAACCGGCGTTGAACATGGCCGTCCTCGACGCGCTGGCGGCGCTCCCGCGCCGCTTCGACGCCCCCGGCCTGATGCCCTCGGTCTCGACCGTCGCCCCGCACGGGGCCGACGCTTTCTTCGACAGGCTGATGGAAATCAAAGACACGATGTATGCGGGCGGGCGCTTCCAGTTTCAGTTCTCGCTCCACACCACCGACGCGGCGCTGCGCCGCCGGCTCATCCCGACCCGCACCTGGACCTTCGACCGGATGGCCGCTTATGCCGAGCGCTTCCTCCGCCCCGGCGACCGCAAGATCACGCTCAACTTCGCTCTGGCGGCCGGCTCGCCGGTCGAGTCGGAGGTCCTGCTGCGGCATTTCGACCCCGGGAAGTTCCTGGTCAAGATCACGCCGGTCAATCCCACCTGCCGGGCCGTCCGGAACGGCCTTGTCTCCTTGATCGACCCCCACGCGCCCGCGAGCGGACGCGAGCTGGCCGGGAGGCTGGCCGAGGCCGGCTACGAAGTCATCGTCAGTATCGGGGACGTGAGGGAGAACCGGATCGGCTCGAACTGCAGCCAGTACGTGCTGAAATTCCTGGAAAGCCGGGAGGCCGTAAAGGACGGATACGCCTGCGTGCCGAGGACTCCTCCGGTCTGATCGCCTCGTCCGCGCGGACGCGCGGCTGTTCTCGGCATCGTCGGAGTGCGCTATAATCGAGCCGTCATGTCCGCACAAGGAGTCCGCATGAAAGCCAGGCTTGATACCCGCATCCTCTCCTTAATCCTTTTGGCGGCGCTCCTCGCGGCGAGCTGCGTCCCGTCCGCGACGACGGCCCGGCCCGGCCTCCTGCCGGTGAGCCCGAAGCGCGTCGAGAAGATCCTGTCCCGGCTGACCCTCGAGGAGAAGGTCGGACAGATGATCGCCTGCCGCTTCACGGGCGATTTCACGAACCTCGACGCCCCCTCCGTCCGGGCGCTGGACGAACTCGTCGTCCGGCACAACATCGGCGGGCTTATCCTGTTCGGCGGCGAAGCCCTTGAAACGGCTTTCCTCGTCAATCACTACCAGAAGCTGGCCAAGCTTCCGCTCCTGACGGCCTCGGACTTCGAGCGGGGGACGGGGAACCAGATCACGGGCGCGACGCTCTTTCCGCCTCTGATGGCCATCGGAGCGGCGGGGTCCGAGGAGCTCGCCTATGACATGGGCAGGATCACCGCGCTCGAGGGACGGGCGATGGGGATCCATATGACCTACGCGCCGGTCATTGACGTCAACATCAACCCGGACAATCCCATTATCAACGTCCGGGCGATCGGCGAAGACCCGGCCCTGGTCGGACGCTTGGCCCGAGCCTTCATCCGCGGCTGCCAGGAAAACGGCATGATCGCCACGGCCAAGCATTTTCCCGGGCACGGCGACACGGCCCAGGATTCGCACAGCCTGTTGCCCACGATCGCGGCGGACAGG
>JAFGBC010000072.1 GCA_016933355.1 Candidatus Aminicenantota bacterium | reverse complement strand
CCGGTGAAAAGCGTCGCGAACGGACTCGCTCCGGCGGGCCTCCTCGCGTTCTTCCTGTTCATCCTCGGCTTCGCCCCCGCCTGCAAAAAGCCGGCCGGTAAAGACGAGGGGGCGAAGCGCGTTTCCCTCCGAAGCTCCGTCGCAACGCTGGAAGGATTCGAAGCGGAGCCGGTCGAGCTCGAGATCACGGTCCGGAACGAAGGCCGCGCGTCTCTTCTCCCGACCGGCGAGAGCCCGGTCCTCCTCTCCTACCATCTCCTCCACGCCGACGGCCGCGTCCTCCGCTTCGACAACCCGCGGACGCCGCTCCCCGGCCGCATTGCGCCCGGCCGCGAGGCCGCCGTCAAGGTCCGGATCAAGGCCCCGCTCGGACAGGGCGGCTACGGGCTCGAGTTCGACCTCCTGCGCGAAGGCAACGCCTGGTTCAAAGACGAAGGATCGAGAACCCTGACGATTCCGCTCGAGGTCCGGACCCGCGACTGGACGGAGGATCGCGCGCCCTTCCAGCTGAGCGGGGCGGGCGTGACTCGGATCGAATCGAGCGTCGCCGACGTCAACAGGCTCTTCCGCCTGATCCGCATCACGCTGCGCCGCAACGAAGTGGCTTTCGCGGGGCGGACCGGCGAGGTCCGCGGCTTTTTCGCGGGCGGCGGTTACCCTCAGATCTGGCTCCGCGACGCGGCGACGATCATCCCCGCCTCCCGCAATTTCTACGGCCTGGGCGAGACGCGTTCCTGGCTCGTCGAGCATCTGGCCCGACAGCGGGCGGACGGCGGGCTCGAGGACTGGATCGACGCCGGCGGCGGCGCCGACAAGAACACGGTCGAGACCGACCAGGAAGCGAGCGCCGTCCTGGCCGCCTACGAGACCGCCCGACTGGCCGGCGTCGAATGGCTGCGGGAGGACGCGGCGGGATCCCCGGCGATCGAGCGTCTCGACCGCGCCTTGGACTATGTCTATCGCGAACGCCGCGATGAACGGCGGGGATTGATCACGGGCGCCCACACGGCCGACTGGGGCGACGTCGAGATCGTGGACGCCGACCAGAGCGCGATCTACGCCGGGGAAACGACTCACTGGACGTGCGATATCTACGATCAAGCCATGTTCGTCGAGGCGGCCCGCGCCCTGGCCGTCCTCCACGACCGTCTGGGCGACGAGAAGCGTCGGGCGATCTGGAACGACCGCGCGGAGGCCGTGGCCGCGAACGCGAACCGCCTCCTCTGGCAAGAGGACAAGGGCTTCTACCGCATGCACATCCACCTCGACGACCTGACCCATGAGATCGCCGAGGAAGACATCTTCGCGATGGGCGGGAACGTCCAGGCCGTCCGGGCGGGCATCGCGGATGGTGATAAAGCGGCTCGTATCTTCACGGCGGCCGTCGAGCGGCAGGCGAGGTTCGGCGTCTCGACGGTGAGCGGCGTCCTGCTCCCGCCCTACCCGGCCGGGTTTTTCAAGCACCCGGGCCTCGACGAGCCGTACGAGTACCAGAACGGCGGCCAGTGGGACTGGTTCGGAGGCAAGCTGGTCGCCGAGATGTTCCGGCGGGGCATGGCCCGGACGGCGCGGGCGAAGCTCCTCGAGATCGCCGCGAAGAACGCCGCCAACCTCGGGCTCCACGAGTGGGAAGCCCGGGACGGCGCGCCGCGCGGCAGCGATTTCTACTCGGGAAGCGCCGGCAGCCTGGCCCTGGCTCTGATCGAGGGCTACTTCGGCGTCCGGCTCGACCACGACGCCCTATCGCTCGAGCCGAGGCTGGGGACGGACAGCGGCCGCATCCGTGTCGACCTTCCCGCCTGCGGCCGATACGCGGCTTATGACTACGCATTCGACGCCGCGGCCGATCGCATCACGCTCCGCTTCGCCTCCAACGTCCCCGGCTCCGGCGAAATCCGCATCCTGAGCCCCTGGCCGATGTCCCCCGACGAGGGAACGTCCCGACACGCCCGAAAACCGCGGCTGGAAGCCGTCCTGGATGGACGGCCGGTCTCCATCAGGCTCGAGCGGGAAGGAGAAGACGACCTCCTCGTCATCGCGACGGAAGGCTGGACGCATGCGCTCGAGATCCTGAGAAAAGAGTGAAGCCGGTCCGTCCCTCACGGCGCATCTCGGCGGGGAGGAAGGTCGAAGCGGTTCGGAAAAATCAGGGCGGGTCGAGGCGCCCGCTCTCGAGCCGGGCCAGGATGTGCCTCGCCCAATCCCTGTAATACGCGCAGAGGGATGTCTGATCGGGACAAGCGATCGCGGCCCTCAGCTCCGCCTCGGCCAGGTCGGGCTTCTTCATGGCGGCGTAGGTCCGGGCCAGCTGGATGCGGTGGTTGCCGTAGTCCGGGTTGAGGGAGACGGCCGTTTGAAATCCGCGCACCGCCTCGTCGTAGCTCCCTTTAGGAAGACGGCCGTAGATGACGCTTCCCAAAAAACGGACCGCGCCGCCGATCTGAGCCAGGGTCAGGTGCCAGTAGGCCCAGGCGTGCCAGGCCATGTCGTTCTTAGGGTCCAGCTCGAGGACCTTGTCGAGCTCGGCCTTGATCGTTCGCGCCAGCGCCACCTGCTGCGCCCGGCTCTTGTAGTCCGCGAGGCGGCCGAGGAGCGCGGCGTTCAGGTAGAGGGCGTAGGCGTCGTCGGGACGCACGGCCAGCGCCCGCCGGATCAGGGCCCGGCCGGCCTCGTACTGAGCCTGACGCCGCTCCTCGCGGTCCGCCTGCTCGTAGGTGATCCTGTCGCCGAGGATCATCCGGGCCCGGGCCGCCTTCCAGAGTCCTTCGAAATGCGCGGGGTCGAGGGCGAGAACGCTCTCGTATTCGGCCAGGGCACCGGCGTCGTCGAACCGGGCGGAGAGCTCGTCCCCCTTACAGAGATGGTCTTCGACGGACTGCGCCGGAAGCCCGAGGGTCAAGCCGAAAAGGAGGGCGAGAAGAAGAGGAGCGACGTCGCGGGCGCGTCGGATCGTCATCGACACCGGATTACGCGCGGCCGATCGAGGCATATTCGAACCCCAAGGCGCGGACGGCGGCGGGATCGAAGACGTTCCGGCCGTCGATGAGGACCGGGTTGACCATGAGCGCCTTGACCTTGGCCAGGTCGAGCCTGCGGATCTCGTCCCACTCGGTCACGACGAGGAGGATGTGGGCGCCGCGGGCCGCCTCGTAAGGATCGGAAACGTAGGTCACGGCTCGCCCGTCTTCGGGGAAGAGGCCTTTCATGTTGTCGGCCGCCTTGGGGTCGTACAGCCTCAGGCGGGCTCCCTGTTTGAGGAGATCGTCGATGACCTTGATGCTGGGCGCCTCGCGGATGTCGTCGGTCTCGGGCTTGAAGGCCAGGCCGAGGACGCCGACCGTCTTGCCCTTGAGGATCCAGACGGCCTTGCGGACCTTCTCCACAAAGACGCGGATCCGGTCCTCGTTGATGGCGTCGACCATCCGGAACAGGGCCATGTCGACGCCGAGCTCGCTCCCGATCTTGGCCAGGGCCTTGACGTCCTTGGGGAAGCAGGATCCGCCGTAGCCGAGGCCGGCCTTGAGGAAGGCCTTGCCTATCCGGTCGTCGAGTCCCATGCCGCGGGCGACCATCTCGACGTCGGCGTCGGTCCGCTCGCAGAGGTCGGCGATCCGGTTGATGAACGAGATCTTCATGGCCAGGAAGGAGTTCGAGGCGTGCTTGACCAGCTCGGCCGTGTCGATGTTGCTGATGACGACCCGGTCCCGGAACCGTTCGTAGATCCGGACCAGGAGGTCGCGGGCCCGCTCGGTCTCGACCCCGATCATGACCCGGTCGGGATTCATGAAGTCCTCGACGCCCGACCCCTCGCGCAGGAACTCGGGGTTGGAGGCGACGTCGAAGGGGTGCTCGCTCTTCTTGAAGGCCGTCATGACCTTCTTGATCCAGGCGGAGGTCTTGACCGGGACCGTGCTCTTCTCGACGACGAGCTTGTAGCCGTTGAGGTTGGCGGCGATCGTCCGGGCCACCTCCTCGATCTGCGACATGTCGGCGCTCCCGTCCTCCTGGGGCGGCGTCCCGACGCAGACGAAGATGACCTCGGAAGCGCGGATCGCCTCGGCCTCGTCGTCGGTGAAGCGGAGAGTTCCTTTCTTGAGGTTCGCGGCGAGGAGGTCGTCGAGGCCGGGCTCGTAGAAAGGGGCCCGCCCGCTCCGGATCGTCACGATCTTGGACCGGTCCTTGTCCAGGCCGATCACGGCATGCCCCAGCTCGGCCAGGCAGGTCGCTGTAACCAGCCCCACGTAGCCCGTGCCGACGACGGCGATCTTCATGCTTGCTCTCCTCGGGGCCGCCGGACGGCCGGCGCCTCAGGCTTTGATGACGTTCCGGGCGCGCCGCTTGACCGCGTTCCGGGCGTCGACGACGAGGCGCGCCCGGCGGGCGATCTTCGCGTAGTCCAGGCGGGAGTGGTCGGTGGCGATGACGACGGCGTCGGAGCCCTTGATCCGGGCCTCGCTGAGCGGGACCGAGGCCAGGTCGAGCCCGGGGTACTCGCGGTGGCCGCGCGAGCGGGGCACGTAGGGGTCGTGGTAGGCGACCTTGGCGCCCTTCGCCTTCAGGAGGCTGATGATCTTGAGGGCGGGCGACTCCCGCTGGTCGTCGATGTCCCTCTTATAGGCGATGCCTAGGACGAGAACCTTGGCGCCCTTGATCGCAACGCCGCGCGCGTTCAGGGCGTCGACCGTCTTGGCGACGACATAGTAGGGCATGGCCGTGTTGATCTCGCCGGCCAGCTCGATGAACTTGGTCGCGTAGCCGACCTCCTTGGCCTTCCAGGTCAGGTAGAAGGGGTCGATCGGGATGCAGTGGCCGCCGTAGCCCGGCCCGGGGTAGAAGGGCATGTAGCCGAAGGGCTTGGACGAGGCGGCCTTGATGACCTCCCAGACGTCGATACCCATCCGCTCGAAGATCATCTTGAGCTCGTTGACCAGCGCGATGTTGACCGAGCGGAAGATGTTCTCGAGGAGCTTGGAGGCCTCGGCGACCCGGGTCGACGAGACGGGCACGGTCTTGACGATGATTTGGTCGTAGAGGGCCTTGGCGACGCGCAGGCAGTCGCGGCTGACGCCGCCGACGACCTTGGGCGTCGTCGCCGTCGAGAAGACGGGGTCGCCGGGATTCTCGCGCTCGGGCGAGAAGGCCAGGAAGAAGTCCCGGCCGACCTTGAGCCCTCCCCGGGCGAGGATGGGCAGCATCTCCTCGTCGGTCGTCCCCGGGTAGGTCGTGCTCTCCAGGACGACGAGCTGGCCGCGGCGCAGACGGGCGGCGATGACGCGGGTCGTGTCCAGGACGTAGGACAGGTCGGGGTTGAGGTGGTCGTCGAGCGGGGTCGGGACGCAGATGAGGATCGCATCGGCCTCGCCCAGCCGCTTGAAGTCGGCCGTGGCCGTGAACGCCCTCGACTTGAGGTAGGCCCTGAGCTCGGCCGTCGAGATGTGGCGGATATAGCTCCGGCCCGCATTGAGCAGGCGGACCTTGCGGAGGTCGACGTCGAACCCGATGACCCGGAAGCCCTTCGACAGGAAGGTCTTGACCAGGGGCAACCCGACGTAGCCCAGCCCGACGACGCCGACCCGGGCCGTCTTGTCCCGGATCTTTTTCTCCAGCCTCAGAGCTTCTTGTCCCATGACGCTCTCCTTGACCGATACCAATCGACGGTCCGGCGCAGGCCGTCCTCGAAGGCGACGGCCGGGCGGTACGAGAGGCCGGCCTCCGCCTTGCGGATGTCGGCGAACGAGTGGCGGATGTCGCCCGCGCGGGCCGGCTCGTGGACGGGCGGGATGTCCGTGCCTAGGATCCTGTTCAAGGCCAGGGCCAGGCCGGCGACCGTGATGCGGTCGGCGCAGGCGATGTTGAAGGCGTCGCCGCCCGCGGTCTTCGCCTCCGCCGCCAGCAGGTTGGCCTGGACGACGTTCGCGACATAAGTGAAGTCCCGCGACTGCTCGCCGTCGCCGTAGATGACGGGCGGCTCGCCGCGCAGGAGCCGGGTCACGAAGTTGGGGACGACCGCCGCGTACTGGGAGGCCGGGTCCTGGCGCGGCCCGAAGATGTTGAAGTAGCGGAGGGCGACGGCGTTGAGCCCGTAGAGGTCCCGGAAGACGCGGACGTACGCCTCGCCGACGAGCTTTGAGACGGCGTAGGGCGAGAGTGGCTTGCCCTCCCGGCCTTCCGTCTTGGGCAGGTTCGGGTCGTCGCCGTAGACCGAGGACGAGGAGGCGAAGACGAAGCTCGCGACGCCGGCGTCCCGGGCGGCCAGGAGCATGTTCAAGGTCCCGGTGATGTTGATGTCGTTCGTCAGCCGCGGGTCCCGGACCGAGCGGGGCACCGAGGGCAGCGCGGCCTGGTGGAGGACCACATCCATGCCGCGGACGGCCTCCCGGCAGTCCTCCGGCTCGCGGATGTCGCCCTCGAGGACTTCGACGTCCTTGCGGAATTCGTCGAGGTTGTCCCGCCGCCCGGTCAGGAAGTTGTCCAGGACGCGGACGCAGTCGCCGCGCCGGACGAGGGCCTCGACGAGATGGGAGCCGATGAAGCCGGCCCCGCCCGTGACCAGGACGCCGGCCATGGCCGCCTTACTTCACGAAGCCGAGCTCGCCGAGCTTGGCCATGACCCGGCCGACGCTCTGCTCGAGCGTTTCCTTGTCGGATTCGATCACGAGCTCGGCCCGCTCGGGCTCTTCGTAGGGGTCGGAGACGCCGGTGAATTCCTTGATCTCGCCGCGCATGGCTTTCTGATACATGCCCTTGACGTCGCGCTGGGCGCAGACCTCGACCGGGCACTTGACGTAGACTTCGAGGAAGCTCCCGATCTGGTTCCGGGCGTGCTCCCGCATCTCCTTGTAGGGCGAGATGAACGAGGTCAGGACGATGACGCCGTTCCGGGTCAGGAGCTTGGCCACGAAGGTGACCCGGCGGATGTTCTCGTCCCGGTCCTTCTTGGAGAAGCCCAGGTCGCGGGTCAGGTCCTGGCGGACGATGTCGCCGTCCAAGCGCTCGGCATAATAACCCTTGCCTTTGAGGATGTCCGCAACGCGGTCGGCGATGGCCGATTTACCCGAACAGGGCAGGCCCGTGAACCAGAGGGTGACGCCCTTGCGGTCGGTGCAACAGTCGGTTGACATGTGAGGGATACTCCTTTCCTATCCGTTCTCGTCTAGTGATGAGGTTATGAGCCGAGCAGCCGGCCCTTCATATCGGCGGGGACGGGGATCCCCAGGTAGCCCAGCAGGGGCGGGGCGATGTCGAGGATCGAGGCGTCCTTGCGGCCCCCGGCCTCGGCCCGCGGGTCGTGGAGGATGTAGATCCCCTCCTGGGCGTGGACGGCGTCGTCCGGGCCCGTGTCGTTCTCGGGCAGGAACTTCGTCCCGTGGCCCAGGGTCCCGGCCGAGCGCCAGAAGAGGTCGTCGAAATAGACCATGAGGTCGGGATATTCGCCGTTGGCCTCGTCGTAATACTCCTGGGGCTTGATGACCTTCGTCTGCCAGGGCTCGCCGTTCGGCCCGCGCAGGGCCAGCAGGCGCTCCGTCATCTCGTCCCGGGCCTTTTCGTAGTCCGCGGCCGGGATGACGCCCTGCGGTTCGCGGCCCTCGACGTTCAGGAAGAGGCGGGCGTAGTAGCCGCCCCAGCCCCAGACCCGGGTCTTGGCCCAGTCGATCTTGAGGTCGTCGATGCTGACGACGCCCTGCGGCTTCTCCTTGACGACGAGGTCGCCCTGCTCGATCAGCCACTCGTTGACGCAGAAGCAGCCCTTCATGCGCTTGACGCCGTGGTCGGAGACGACCAGGACGACCGTGTCCTTGCCGGCCTTCTCGAGGAAGCGGCCCAGGTGCTCGTCGACGCGCTTGTAATAGTCGATGATGGCGTTTTGATAGCGGTTGCCCGGCTCGTAGAGATGATGCGCGGGATCGTGGTACTTCCAGAAGGCATGATGGACGCGGTCGACGCCGATCTCGACGAACCAGAACAGGTCCCAGGGCTTCGTCTCCATCAGGTAATCCATGACGGCGAAGCGCTTGTCCGTCATCTTGTTGATCTCGGACAGAATCTGGTCGCGGTCCTCGGTCCGGAAGACGACATCGAAGATGTAGGGGCCGAAGCGCTCTTCGATCTCCGGGTAGAGAGACGGCGGGAACGTCGACTCCCTCGACTTGGCCGGCGGCGTGATGAAGCAGGAGACGAGGTTGCCGGCGACCGGCTTGGGCGGGTAGCTGGGCGGGACGCTGACCAGGGTCGCATGGCCGCCCTGCTCGCCCAGAATGTCCCAGACCGTCTTTTCCTTGACGGCCAGGGAGTTGGCGATCCACATCTTGTCGTAGGCGGACCCCCGGCGGTGCCGGAAGCCGTAGAGCCCGAGCCGGCCGGGGTCCTTGCCGGTCGCCATGACCATCCAGGCCGGGATCGTGATCGGGGGGTCGGAGCTGCGCAGGGTGCCGTGGAGGCCGCCCTCGATCAGCCGCCGCAGGACCGGGAGCTCGTCGCGCCGGCCGAAGACGATCTCGGGGGTGGCGCAGTCGAGCCCGACGACGACGACCTTGCGCCGCTCAGTCATTGAAGGGCTCCTTGAAGTCCATGATGACCTTGGCGACCTCGGGCCGCATCAGCTCGGGGGGCGGGATCTCGCCCTTGACCAGCATGTCCCGGATTTTCGTCCCGCTGTACTGGACCTGGTCGGCGGACGGATGGGGGCAGATCTTCTCGTTGACGACCGAGCGGCACTTCTTGCAGTAGTAGAAGGCCCGGAAGAAGAGGGGGACGATCCCCAGGTCGGGAAACTCCTCGAAGATGTCCTGGGCGGCGAAGGGCGCGTAGTATTTGCCGACGCCGGCGTGGTCTCGGCCGATGATGATGTGGGTGCAGCCGAAGTTCTTGCGGAGGATGGCGTGGTGGATGGCCTCGCGCGGCCCGGCGTAGCGCATCTCCATCTGGAGGATGGCCATGACCGCCCGCTCCTTGAGGTAGTAGTGGCGGATAAGCTCCTCGTAGGAGGCCAGGATGACCTCGTCCTTGAAGTCGCCCTTCTTTTTGCGGCCGATGACGGGGTTGATGAAGATGCCGTCGGTGAAGGTCAGGGCGGCCTTCTGGAGGTATTCGTGGCCGTTGTGGGGCGTGTTCCGGGTCTGGAACCCGACCACGGTCCGCCAGCCCTTCTCCTTGAACAGGACCCGCGTCTCCTTGGGGCTGAGCTTGTAGCGGTCGAAGGGCGTCGGCGACTCGCGGAGAAGGTCGACCGGGCCGGCCAGCAGGACGTCCTTCATGGCCATGACCTTGGCGACGCCGGGATGAGCCTGGTCGCCGGTGGCGAACACTTTCCGGGCCATCTCCTCCCGGTCGTAGTCGTAGACCTCCCGGAGCGTGAAGAGGGCGACCGGGTCGCCGCTCTCGTTGGCTAGGACGATCTCGCCGCCGACCTTGTAGCGGTCCGCCTCGTCGCGCGCCGCGTCGAGGACGATCGGGACGGTCCAGGGCAGGTCGTTGGACAGCCGGCTTTGATTCAGGACGTTCCGGAAGTCGGCCTTGCCCAGGAAGCCTTCGAGGGGGCTGTAGACGCCCTTGGCCATGTTTTCGACGTCGGAGACGGATTCGGCGTCGAGGACGATCCGGGGCAGGGATTTCGCGCGCTCCAGGGCGTCCGTCAAGGCCGCGCCGCGCAGCACCCGGTCCACAAGCTTTCCGCCATGGGGTTGGATCATGTGTCGATTACTCCTTGATTGATGCCCTCAGCGCCCGGCCTCTTCCCGGCGGGGCGTGACGGCGCGGGGACTTATTAGTCGATGTAGCCGAGGGCTTTAAGGCGCTCCTTGACCTTCTCCTCGTCCTCCTGGCTGAACACCTCGGGGGCGGCCTCGTCCTTGGACAGGCTTTCCCGGAGGACTTTGCTGACGTAGTTCGCGACGGAGCCGATCTCGGTGCCCTTGATCGCCTCCTCGATCTTCTTGTAGAGCGAGGTCGGGATCGAGATAGCCGTGAATTCCTTGTCCATGGTTTCTCCTTTTTGTACCGGTCCGGGGAGCATCCCCGGCCCCGAACGGGCGGGCAAAGCTCGCCGAAATGAAACCTTTTTATACCCCAGACGGCCCGATTTTTCAAGCGATTTCGCAAGCGGGCCCGAGCCGGCCTCCCCGATTTGACAAGACCGGCCCGCTTCGGGGTATAATGGGCACCCCTTGGAAACATGATGAGCGAAAACCCCCGGCGTCCCGCCTGAT
>JAFGBC010000277.1 GCA_016933355.1 Candidatus Aminicenantota bacterium | reverse complement strand
TCGATGACGGCGGCGTATTCGGCGTTGCCGTCCCGTTCGAGGAGGACGGGCTTCTCGAGCCAGCGGCGGCAGGCGTCGATCCGCTTTCGTAGCGTATCCGCCGAGCGGTAGCCGGCCTCGATCATCTTCTCCATCAGGGCGATGTTGCTCTTCAGAAACTTGGCCACGGAAGCCGCGCTCAGGGCGATCGTTCCGCCCGCCGCCGAACGCTCGGCCGTGGCGTCGGTCAGCTCGTAAGCCTGCTCCACCGTCAGGTCGGGCAGCCCTTCCATCTCGATGATCCGGCCGTTGAAGACGTTCTTTTTCCCCTTTTTGGCGACGGTCAGCAGGCCCTGCTGGATCGCGACATAGGGGATCGCGTTCACGGCGTCGCGGAGCGTCATCCCGGGAGGGATCGCGCCCTTGAACTTGACCAGGACCGACTCGGGCATGTCGAGCGGCATGAAGCCCAGGGCTCCGGCGAAGGCGACCAGGCCCGACCCGGCCGGAAACGACAGTCCGATCGGGAACCGGGTGTGCGAATCGCCGCCCGTCCCCATCGTGTCCGGCAGGAGGAGGCGGTTGAGCCAGGAATGGATGACTCCGTCGCCGGGCTTGAGGGCGACGCCCTTGCGTTCGATCATGAACTCGGGGAGGGTTTTGTGCATCTTGACGTCGGCCGGCTTGGGGTAGGCCGCCGTATGGCAAAACGACTGCATGAACATCTCGGACTGGAACACGAGGCAGGCGAGCTCCTTGATCTCATCGGCCGTCATCGGCCCGGTCGTGTCCTGGGAGCCGACCGTCGTCATCTTGGGCTCGCAGGAGGCGGCGGGCAGGACGCCGGCCGTCCCGCAGGCCCGGCCGACGATTTTCTGGGCCTGGCTGAAGCCCTGGCCCTTCGCGGGCGCCGGCTGCGCGAGCCTGAGGAACAGGTCCGATTCGGGAAGACCGAGGGCCGCCCGCGCCTTGTTCGTAAGCTGGCGGCCGACGATGAGGTTCAGGCGCCCGCCGGCGCGGAACTCGTCCCGGAGCGTCGGGGGCTTGAGCTCGAAGGAGGACCGCGTCTCCCCTTTTTCGTTTCGGATCGCGCCGGCGGCCGTATCGACGACGATGACGTCGCCCGTCGCCAGCTTGGAAACGTCGGCCGTGATCGGCAGGCCGCCCGAGTCCTCGGTGGTGTTGAAGAAAATCGGCGCGATCAGCCCGCCGATGACGACGCCGCCCCGCCGCTTGTTGGGGACGAAAGGGATGTCCTCGCCGATGTGCCACATGACCGAGTTGCAGGCCGACTTGCGGGACGAGCCCGTGCCGACGACGTCGCCGACGAATACGACCCGACTCCCCTCCTCCCGGAACTTCCGGATGACGGCGATGCCGCCCGGGAAGCGCGTCTCGCCCATGGCCAAGGCGTGGAGAGGGATGTCGGGCCGCGTCGCCGCGTGCTTTGCGGGCGAGAAATCATCCGTGTTGATTTCGCCGTCGACCTTATAGACCTTGAGCTTGAGGCGGTCGGGGAAGGCCGGACGGGATGTGAACCATTCGCCCTGAGACCAGGATTCGATAACGGCTTTGGCCCGGGCGTTCTTCCGGGATTGGGCCAAGACGGCCTCGAACGCGCCATAGACGAGGATCGTCTTCTTGAGGGCCTCGGCGGCATCCTCACCGAGTTCCTTGTCGCCGAGAAGTGCGACCAAGGGGTCGACGTTATAGCCGCCCAGCATGGCGCCGAGCATGAAAACGGCATCCTTCCTGGAAACGAGAGGCGCCTTGATATTGCCGCCGGCGACCCTGGCCAGCCACTCGGCCTTGACCTTGGCGGCCGGGTCCACGCCGGGCGAGACCCGGTTCTTGAGAAGGTCGACGGCCCGACGGCCCTCGTCTCCGGCGTCCTTCTTCAGGACGTCGCAGACCTCGTCGGTTTCTTGCGGCGTCAGGGGCAGCGGCGGTATGCCCAGAGTTTCCCGTTCTCGGGCCGTTCGATTATAGGCGTCCAGCATCATGTCCTCCGTCAGGGAACAGGCAACGTCACATCCAGGAATTTATAATGGCTTTTCGTCGATTTGTCAAAGCGCTGCGGTTGATGAGTCCATGCGCCATTGATTTCCCCACGGAAAAAAGGTAAAATTATTTGCCTTTTCCGGGCGTTTTTTGATGTCCGGCGTGGAAGGAACGAGGCGAGAGCGCGGACGCGCCGGCTCGAATTCCAATAGACATAAAAAGGAGACCCAGGCATGAGAAAGAAGATCGCCCTGATCGGCGGCGGGCAGATCGGCCAGATCCTGGCCATGCTGGCCGCCCAGAAAGAGATGGGGGACGTCGTCATCCTCGATATCCCCGAGCTCGAGAACCCGGCCAAGGGAAAGGCCCTCGACCTGATGGAGATGGCCCCCCACGGCAATTACGACGCCACGATCACCGGCACCTCGGATTACAAGGACATCGCCGGCGCCGACGTGGTCATCGTCACGGCCGGCAGGCCCCGCCAGGCGGGCATGACCCGCGAGGACCTTCTGGCCGTCAACCTGGCTATCATCAAGCAGGTCGCCGAGGGCGTCAAGCAGTACGCGCCCAAGGCTTTCTGCCTCATCGTCACCAACCCGCTCGACGCCATGGTCTACGCCTTCTGGAAGCTGACCGGCTTTCCCAAGAGCCAGGTCCTGGGCATGGCCGGGACGCTCGATACCGCCCGCTGGCGCGCCTTCATCGCCATGGAGCTCGGCGTATCCGTCGTCGACGTGGCCGGGACGGTCCTGGGCGGCCACGGCCCCGACATGGTCCCCCTCCCCCGGCTGACGACCGTCGGCGGCGTCCCGCTCACCGAGATCGCGACCAAGGAGCAGATCGACAAGCTCGCCCTCCGCACCCGCGAGGCCGGGACCGAGATCGTCAAGCTCTTCGGAAAAGGCTCGGCCTTCTTCAGCCCCGCCTGGAGCGCGATCGTCATGGCCGAGAGCTACCTCAAGGACAAGCGCCGCATCCTCCCCGCCTGCGCCCTGTGCGAGGGCGAGTACGGCGTCAAGGGGCTCTTCATCGGCGTCCCCTGCCGGATCGGCGCCAAGGGGCTGGAGAAGATCTACGAGATCAAGCTCAACGACGAGGAAAAGGCCCAGCTCGACAAGACGGTCGCCTCCGTCAAGAAGACCGTCGAAGAAACCAAGCTCTAATCGCCGGTTCCCTCCCGACCCTCCGCCGGGGGCGGCCCGCGCCGTCCCCGGCTTTTTTTTGGCTTTACGCACCGGGCGAAAAAGTCTATCGTTATCCTCTTATGAGGCTCCACGAGCATCAAGCCAAGCGGCTTCTCGCCGCTTTCGGGATTCCCGTGCCGCGCGGCGAAGCCGTGACGAGCGCGGCCGACGCCCGGCGCGCCGCCTCCGCCCTCGGCGGCCCGGTCGTCGTCAAGGCCCAGATCCTGTCGGGAGGGCGCGGCCGCGCCGCCGGCATCCGGACCGCCGCAAACGCCGACGAGGCCGAACGCTCGGCCGGCGATCTTCTCGGCTCGCGTCTCGTCACGGCCCAGACCGGGCCCGAAGGAAAGAGCGTCCGCGCCGTCCTGATCGAGGAGGCGCTGCCCGTCGCCCGCGAGCTTTACGCCGGGGTGGCCGTCGATAAGAAAGCCCCCGCCGTCCTGGTTCTGGCTTCGGCGGCGGGCGGCGTCGAGGTCGAAACGCGGGCTGCGGCCGGGGCGGGGATCGCCCGGGAAGCGCTTTCCGCCGAGGGCGGTCTCCTTCCCCACCGGGTGGACCGCTTGATTGAAGCCTTGGGCTTGACCGATGCGGCCTCCGTTCGTCAGGCGTCCGAGCTGCTTTCGAACATGGCGAAAGCGTTCGTCGCGCTCGACGCCGGCCTGATCGAAATCAATCCGCTCGGCCTGACCGCCCACGGGAAGCTCAGCGCCCTCGACGCCAAGGTCGTGATCGACGACAACGCCCTGGCCCGGCATCCCGAACTCGCCGTCCTTCGCGACGTCGAGGACCTTTCCCCGGCCGAACGGGAAGCCGAACGCTTCGGGCTGAATTACATCCGGCTCGAAGGAAACATCGGCTGCCTGGTCAACGGCGCCGGCCTGGCCATGGCGACCATGGACCTCATCAAGCTTTCGGGCGGCGCCCCCGCTAATTTCCTGGACATCGGCGGCGGCGTAACCGAAGACGCGGTCGCGGCCGCGTTTCGCATCCTCGTTTCCGATGCCCGGGTCAGGGCCGCCCTGATCAACATCTTCGGCGGGATCGTCCGCTGCGACCTCGTCGCCCGCGGCGTCCTCAAGGCCGTGGCCGAACGCCCCGCCCGGATTCCGATCGTCGTCCGGCTGGAAGGCACCAACGCCGTCGAAGGGCGGCGCCTGCTCGCCGCGGCGGGGCTTCCTCTTCTCTCGTCATCCTCGCTTGAAGAAGCCGCGGCCGAGGCGGTCCGTTCGGCGGGAAAGGCGGCGTCGCCATGAGCATCCTGGCCGGCGCGGGGACCCTCGTCCTCGTTCAGAATATGACCGGGGTCCAGGGGACGTTCCACACCCGGCTCATGCTCGAGTATGGGACGCGCATCGTCGCCGGCGTTACGCCGGGCCGGGGCGGGCAGATCCATCTCGGCCTCCCCGTTTTCGACAGCGTCGGCGAAGCGAAAGCCGCGACCGGAGCCGAGGCCACCGTGGTCTTCGTGCCTCCGCTCCGCGCCGCCGAGGCCGTCCTGGAGGCGGCGGCGGCCGGTCTCGAGCTGATTGTCTGCATCACGGAGGGCATTCCGATCCTGGACATGATCCGGGTCAAGGCGGCTCTCCGGGACAGTCGGGTCCGGCTGATCGGCCCTAACACACCGGGGCTCATCTCGCCGGGACGCTCGAAGCTCGGCATCATGCCCGGCTCCATCCACAGCCGCGGCCCGGTGGGCGTCATCTCCAGGTCGGGAACCCTGACCTACGAGGCCGTCCATCAGCTCGGACGCTTTGGGCTGGGGCAGTCGACGGCCGTGGGCATGGGCGGAGATCCGGTCAGCGGCCTTGGCTTCACGGAGCTCTTGACGCTCTTCGCGGAGGACGGCGAGACGGAAGCCGTGGTCCTGATCGGCGAGATCGGCGGGGCGGCCGAGGAGGAGGCGGCCGCGATCCTCAGTCTCGGCTATCCCAAGCCCGTCGTCGCCTACGTCGCCGGCGAAACCGCTCCGCCCGAGCGGAGAATGGGGCACGCCGGGGCGCTGGTCGAAGGGGGGCAAGGAACGGCGGCGGCCAAGATCGCGGCCTTCGTTGAAGCCGGGGTCCGGGTCGTCCGCAATCCCGCCCTGATCGGACGCGCCGTCAAGGACGTTCTCGGCTGACCGCGGCTCCTTGATTGACAGACCACCCGGACGGGGCCATAATCCCGTCGGTGGACACGATCCGTCCGGAGCCGACCGAAATCCCAAGGCGGATGCCCGCCCGGTCTTCGAGAGGGGGCCCATGAAGCGCAAGGCGAGGCGTGCGCTTTCCCGCCTTCCTTACGCCCTCTTGGGCTTGGTCTTCGCCCTGACCGGGTGCCGGGATTCGGGCCGGTCGTCGATCACCGAAAAGCCCGAGCTCTTCAAGACCTACCCCTACGGCGACCCCGATCCTGTCCCGATCTTCGTCCGCCCGGGAGACGCCGATGAACATGCGCGTCTCTATCCGTACTTTGCCTTCAACGGCTTTTCCAAGACAGCCGTCGAGAAAGCCTGGACCGTCGTCCGGCTCGAAAACCCATATCTGTCCGTTGGGGTCCTTCCCCAGGTCGGCGGCAAGGTCTGGGGCGCCTTTGACGTGTCCGACGGCCGTCCTTTCCTCTACACCAACCGCGTCATGAAATTCCGGGAGGTCGGTTTGCGCGGCCCCTGGACCTCGGGCGGAATCGAGCTCAACTTCGGGATCATGGGCCACACACCGTCGACGGCTTCGCCCGTGGACTACGTCCTTCTTCCCAACGAGGACGGCGGCGTCTCCTGCGTCGTCGGGAACCTCGACCTGCCTTCGCGGACGTTCTGGAGCGTCGAGGTCAACCTCCCGCGCGACGCGGCCTTCTTCAGGACCCGGAGCCGCTGGTTCAACCCGACGCCCTTCCGCCAGTCTTATTACTGCTGGATGACGGCCGCCCTGCCGGCGGCGGACGACCTCGAATTCCTCGCGCCCGGGCGGTTCTGGATCGAGCACGACTACGGGCGGCCGCTCGACACCTGGCCCGTCGACGCGCAGGGCCGCGACCTGTCCAAATACCGCCATAACGCCTTCAGCCCCTCGAAAAGCTATTTCACCCTCGGCGAGCTCGCGGATGCGAGCGGCGCCTATTCCCGGGCGTCCGACCGCGGCTTCGGTCACTGGGCCCGCTACGACGACATGCCGGGACGCAAGATCTGGATTTGGGATCTGTCGCGGGCGGGCGCGATCTGGGAAAACCTCCTGACCGACGCCGACGGCCAATATGTCGAGCCCCAGTACGGCCGTCTCCTCAATCAATCCGACCATGACTTCCTGACGCCGGGCCGGACCGACCGCTGGAGCGAGCTGTGGTTCCCCTACGGCCGCCTCGGCGGCCCGATGGTCAAGGCCTCGCCGTGGGCGGTTTTAACGGCCGAACGGACGGCCGACCACCTGAAGATGGGCGTGTATGCCCTTCGGGCCATCGACGACGACTTGACCGTCACCTCCGGCGCAAGTGAAATTTTCAGGACGAGAGTCGCGATCAAGCCCTCCGCCGTCTTCCGGACCTCGGTCGCGATGCCCGACGGACGCTCCGCCTACGGAGTCCGGCTCGGCGCCAACAAGCTCGTCTACGCGAGCGACCCGGCGGGCGACGACTTGAGCCGCCCCTTCGCCTTCCGGCCGGACGACGAATCCACGACCGAGGGTCTCTTCCTGGCGGCCGACCGTTGTCACAAGGAGCGCCGCTACAACGAGGCCCTCGAAAAATATATCGCTTGCGCCGCCCGCGACCCGCGCCATGTCCGCGCCCTGACCCGGGCCGCCGAGATCTACGTCCGGCGCGGCCAGGAGGAGCGGGCGATCGCGCTCGCCCGGAAGGCGCTCGAGAGCGCGATGTACGATCCGGACGCCAACTCCGTCTTCGCCGTCGCCTCGCGGCGCCTGGGCCGCCTCGTCGACGCCAAGGAAGCGCTAGGATGGGCGGCCCGCTCGCTCGAGCAGCGGTCGAACGCGTATACCCTCATGGCCGAGATCGCGCTGCTCGAGGGCGACGCCGGACTCGCCATCGAATACGCCGGCCGCGCCATCGGCGCCGACGGAGACAACCTCAACGCGCGCGACGTCCTGGCCACGAGCCTTCGCCTTCTGAACGACCCCGGCCGGGCGTCCGACGTCCTGAAGCGGATCCTGCGGACCGACCCGCTCCATCATCTGGCCCGCTTCGAACGCTATTTGATCGACCCGACGCCCGCGTCCCTCCGCGACTTTCAATCCATGATCCGCGGCGAGTTCCCCGGGGAAATCTATCAAGAGCTGGCGCACTATTACATCAGGCTCGGCCTCGCTGACGAAGCGGTCGCTCTTTTATCGCTGTCTCCGGAATCGCCGACGGTCTCCGCCCGGCTCGCCTACCTGACCAGGGTTTCGTCTCCGGCCGTCAGCGCGTCCCATCTTGAGAAAGCCCTTGCGCTCTCGCCCCGGCTCGTCTTCCCTTTCCGCGAAGAGGACATCCCGGTCTTCGCCTGGGCGATCCGCGAGCGTCCGTCCGATTGGAAGCCGAAATACTACCTGGCCCTGATCCTCTGGTCCAAAGGCCGCCTGGATGAGGCTTCTGAGCTCCTC
>JAFGBC010000276.1 GCA_016933355.1 Candidatus Aminicenantota bacterium | reverse complement strand
GGGAGCGTCCGGGCTGGAAAGCTTGGCCGTCGACACCTGGGGCGTCGATTTCGGCCTGCTGGCGCGCGACGGAACGCTGCTGGGATTGCCCCTCTCCTACCGGGACCTCCGGGCGCACGGCGCCATGGACGAGTTCGTCCGCAAGGTCGGCCGCGAGACCATCTATGAGGCGACCGGCATCCAATTCCTGCCGTTCAACTCTCTCTTCCAGCTCTTCAGTATGGCCCGCGACCGCTCTCCCCTGCTGGAGACGGCCGCCCGGCTTTTGTTCATGCCCGACCTTTTCAACTTTTTCCTGACCGGGCGGCAGGCCACCGAATACACGATCGCTTCGACCTCGCAGCTCTTCGACCCGCGCGCGATGCGGTGGCGGGAGGACCTGTTCGAAGCGCTGGGGATTCCGCCCGGGATCGCGCTCGACCCGGTCGCTCCGGGAACGGTCCTCGGACCCCTCCTCGAGTCCGTCGCGGCGGAAGCCGGGCTTCCGTCCACGCGCGTCGTGGCGACGGCCAGCCATGACACGGCCGCAGCGGTGGCGGCGATGCCGGCCGCGGATGCGAACGGCGCCTTTATTTCCTCGGGGACCTGGTCGTGCCTGGGGATCGAGATCCCCGCTCCCATTATCTCCCGCGCCTCGTTAGCCCACAATTTCACGAACGAAGGCGGCGCCGCGGGGACGATCCGCTTCCTTAAAAACGTCATGGGTCTCTGGCTCGTCCAAGGCTGCCGGAAGAGCTGGGCCCGACGATGCGCCTACGATTATCCGGAGCTCACCGCGCTGGCCGAAGCCGCCCCGCCCTTCCGGGCCGTGATCGACCCCGACGCGGCCGATTTCATGAATCCTCCCGATATGCCGGAGGCGATCAACGCCTTCCTGCGCCGGACGGGCCAAGCTCCTCTCGAGACGCCGGGAGAGTTCATCCGCTCCATCCTGGAAAGCCTCGCCCTCAAGTACCGCTACGTCATCGAAGAGATCGGCCGGGTCGCGGGCCGCGCCGTCGAGCGGGTCCACATCATCGGCGGCGGCTCGCGCAACGAACTGCTCAACAGGCTCACCGCGGACGCCACGGGCCGTCCCGTTATCGCCGGGCCGGCCGAAGCGACCTCGACCGGAAACATCCTCATCCAGCTCCAGGCGGCCGGCGCCGTTCGTTCCCTTGCTGAAATGAGGGCCGTCGTCCGGGAGTCGTTCCCGGTCCGGACATACCTGCCCCGCCCCTCGCCCGACGGGAAGGACGCCTATCGCCGCTTCCTCGAACTGCCGGGCACCGCGGCGGCTGAAGCGCTGGAAGGGAGGGCCTGATCGTGGCCTCCGCTTCCCACGATCGCAGCTACGACGCCTGCCGGGACCATTACGCCCGGTACGGGGTCGACACAGAAAAGGCGTTGGAGCGGCTTGCCCGCTGCTCCCTCTCCCTGCACGTCTGGCAGGGCGACGATGTCACAGGCTTCGAGCCTGCGAAAGCCCGGCGCGCCGACGGCGGCATCCTGGCCACCGGGAGTCATCCGGGACGGGCGCGGAACGCCGAGGAGCTGCGGGAGGACCTTGAGAAGGCCCTGGGCCTCATCCCCGGCCGGCACCGCGTCAACCTGCACGCGATGTACGGAGCGTTCGGAGACGTCCGGGTCGACCGCGACGCCATCGACGTCTCCCATTTCAAAGGCTGGATCGACTGGGCCCGGGAGCGCGGCCTCAAGCTCGACTTCAACGCGACCTGCTTCAACCATCCCTTGGCCGCCTCGGGATTCACTCTGAGCCATCGCGACAAGGAGGTTCGCCGCTTCTGGATCGAACACGTCAAGCGCTCGCGCCGCATCGCGGCGACGATGGGCCGGGAGCTTCAAAGCCCGGCCGTCCACAATCTCTGGATCCCGGACGGCTCAAAGGACGCGCCGTTCGACCGCTGGGGGCCCCGCGTTCGGCTCCGGGAGTCTCTGGATGAGATCTTCGCGGCCGAGTACAGCCCGACCCATCTCAAAGACGCCCTGGAAAGCAAGCTTTTCGGCATCGGGAGCGAATCCTACGTCGTCGGGTCTCACGAGTTCTACCTGGGCTATGCCCAGGCCAAGGGAAAGATGGTCTGCCTCGACCTCGGCCATTTCCACCCGACCGAGAGCGTCGCGGACAAGATCTCGGCCATCCTCCAGAGCCATCCCGAGCTCCTGCTCCATCTCAGCCGCCCTATGCGCTGGGATAGCGACCACGTCGTCGTCCTGAACGAGGACCTGACCGCCGTCTGCCGGGAAGCGGTTTCCGGCCGGGCCTTGGACCGGGTCCACTTCGCCCTGGATTATTTCGACGCCAGCCTGAACAGGATCGGGGCCTGGGTCATCGGAGCGCGGGCCGTCCTGAAAGCCCTGCTCATCTCCCTCCTGGAGCCGGAGGCGGCCCTCCGCGAGGTCGAGGAACGGGGCGATCTTTTCGGGCGGCTGGCCCTGTTCGAGGAAGCCAAAGCGATGCCCTGGGCGTCCGTCTGGGAGGCGTTTTGCGCCCGGTCCGGCGTCGTCTCCGGGGCGGATTGGATGGACGACGTCCGCGCCTACGAGGCCGGGATCCTCAGCCGGCGCCAAGGAATGTGAAATGTCCGGCGACGTCCCCCTCAAACCGACGTCCCTGCCCGAGAGAGACAGCCTGCCGCCGGCCTCCACGGCCGACAAGGTCGGCGACATCTTCAAGCTGATGGCCCAGACCGTGTCGGCCATAAAGATCTTCTCGTTCACGCACGCCACCGTCCAGCGCATGCTCGACGACCTCTGCCGCCGCTTTAAATCCCTGCTGGAAGAACACGGGGCGATCGAGGTCGCCATCCAAGAGCGCAGCTTTCTGTTCGACGGCGAGATCGTCTATACCGACGACCACCCCCAGAGAAGCCTCCCCTTCTTCTTCTACAAGGACGGCCTTCAGATGCTTTTCTTCTACCCGGGGCTGGACCGGACCGAGATCGTCGAATTTTTGGAGATCATCCGCCGCGAGTCGTTCCGCCCCCCCGACGAGGCCGACATCGTCAACGCGCTCTGGGAGCGTGAATTCGGCAATATCCAGTACTTCGCTCCCGACGACTTCCTGGAATCCCGAGTCTTGAAGGAGCAGGAGGAATGGGCCCAGCAGATGCACGTCGTCGAAACGGACGGGATCGT
>JAFGBC010000275.1 GCA_016933355.1 Candidatus Aminicenantota bacterium | reverse complement strand
GAAATGGAGGATCGTAATGTCGCCGGTGGAGGGCGGCGGGAAGTCGGCGAACAGGCGCGCCTCCCCCGCCAGATCCGGGTCGTGGTTGAGGCAGTAGATGTCCGAGGCGAAGCCGCGGCCCCGGAGCGAATTCCGGAGGTGGAAGGCCGTGTCGCCGATGGCGTCGCCGCGGTGGAAAGCCGGGACGAGCTGGTCGATCCTCATCCCCGGACGACCCCCTCGATATGCTCGAACAGGATGCGGCTGACGTTGGCGGGGCTGAACTTCTTCAAGGCCTCGCGCTGTCCGGCCACGACGGCTTCCCGGAAGGCGCGGTCCGCGACGATCCGGTCGACCACGGCGGCCGTCCGCAGGAAGTCCTTGCGGCGGAGGAGGAGCCCGCCCCCGTTCATGGTCTCCTCGACGGCGCCGGCCGCGTAGGCGATGACGGGGACGCCGAGGTGGAAGGCCTCGAGCAGGGGAACCCCGAACCCCTCGTGCTCGCTCAGGCTCAGGTAGACGTCGGCCATCCGGTAGTAGGCGACCAGCTCGTCGAACTCGACGTGGCCGGTCAGGTGGACGTCGTCCAGGGCGAGCCGGTTGATGAGGTCGTGGAGGGCGGCCAGGTAGCGCTCCATGCCCCGGAAGTCGCCGGCCAGGATGAGGCGGGCGTTCCGGTTGAACTCCCGCTTGTAAAAATAGAAGGTCTTGATGACGTCCTCGAACTTCTTGTTGGGGATGACCCGGCCGACGTAGAGCAGGGTCGTCTTGGGCTCGGCGTAGATGGAGCGGATGACCGGGTCGCCCGGGCCGTCGAACTTGGCGAAGTCGAGGAGAAGGGGCAGGACGCCGGTCCGCGGATAGCCGGCGTCGGCCAGCTCGCGGCGGTTGAACTCGGAGTCGCCCAGGGCCAGGTCGACCTTGTCCTTGAACAGGTCCAGCTCGAGCCGTCCCTTGTAGCACTCCCGGGTCAGGATGCGGTGGCTGTCCAGGAAGAAGCCGTAGGGCGTGATGTTGTGGTAGATCATGATCCGCTTGTCCGGGATCCGGAAAAACATCTTGGACACCGGCGAGCCGATCGAGAAATGGAAGATGACGGCGTTCGTCGGCGCGCTGAAGCGGGGGTACTCGCGGAAGTCGTGGACGAGGCCGGCCAGGCGCGGCTCGAAGAAGCGGACGAAGATCTCGGAGGCGAAGCCGCGCTCGCGCAGGGCTTTGCGGATCTCGAGGATCTCGTCCGAGATGGCGTCGCCGTAGCTCAGGGACGTCGAGAACTGATGGACCTCCACTCAGGACCTCCCTTCCAGCCCGGCCACGATGGCCAGGTACTTGCGCTCGATGACGTCCCAGGTGTAGTTGGCGTCGAAATAGGCCCGGCCGTTGCGGCCCAGCGCTTCGCGGAGCGCGGCGTCGTCGAGCAGGAGCGCCAGGGCGCCCCGGAACTCCGCGTAATCCTCGTAGAACAGCCCTCCGTTGCTCCGGCGGCACTGGCCGTGGAGGACGTCGCAAGCGGCGTTGGCCAGGACGGGCTTGCCCATCGCCCAAGCCTCGAGGGTGACCATGGACAGGCTCTCGTAGAAGGAGGGCATCATCAGGGCGTGGGAGCCGGCGATGCCGTCGAACTTGTCCTGCTCGGAGAGAAACCCGAGATGGCGGACGTCGGGGTGGTCGGGGATGGGGAGGATCGTGTTCCCGACCAGGAGGAGCTGGACGGGCGACCCGGTCTCCTCCTTGAAGCGGAGGAAGTGCTCGAACAACTTGTGGCAGCCCTTGTTCTCGTCGATGCGGCCGACGTAGATGACGTAGGGCGCCTCGACAGCGAACTTGGCCCGGAAGCGGGCCTCGTCGTAGGAAGACGGGACCTCGGTCCCGACGCCGACGACGTCGCCCGGGACCGCCTCGTTCCGGGACAGGCCCTGGATCATCGCCCTCTCCTCGTAGGAGTTGTAGACGAAGGCCCGGGGCAACCGGAACAGATCCCGGAAGATCCGGAGGTGGACGACCGGGTCGCGCTCGGCGGTCGGGACCAGGATGCTCTTCCCGGGGATCGCCTTGATCCCGTAGAAGGAGTGGTAGTAGCGGTAGCTGAAAAAGATGAAATAGTCGAAGCGGCTCTCGACGCTCCGGACGTGCTCGATGAGCGACGGGACGAGCGGCCCTTCCTCTTCCAGCCAGTCCAGCTCGTCCTCCTCGCGGTGCTCGTTCTCCAGGATGTAGTTCTGGATCCGGCCGAACCGCTCCGGGCTGCGGGGACGGTCGACCGGGAAGCGCCGGACGGGGATCCCGTTGACCTCGGTCTCCGTCTCGGGGTAGTGGTTCGCCCAGGTGACGTAGTCGTAGGCCTGGGTCGTCAGGACCTCGACGTCCCAGTGCTTGCCCATGTGCTCGGCGACCCAGCGGCAGTGAAGCTCGGCCCCGCCGTTGATCTCCAGCCCGTAGCGCTGGACGACGAAGCAGACCCTCATTTGCAAAGCTCTTTTTCCAGCGCCCGCTCGCGGCGGCCCAAGAATTCGAAGTCCTTCTCCATGACCCGCGTCTTGAGCTTGAGCCCCTCCTCCTCGATCTTGAGCTTGCTCATCTCGACGACGATGTTGTGGGACAGGTTGTGGAGGAGCTTGACGAACTCCATCGAGCGCTGGATCTCGGCGTAGGCGCCGTCGATGCGCTCGTTGGTCGTCCGGTTGACGCTGCCGACGAGGTCGTTGGCCTTCTCCACCCCCCGGAACAGGTCTTCGGTCCTCTGCCAGAGGATATCCCCGCGGTCGCGCTCCGCGTCGACCCGGATATTGGCGTCTGCGAGGCCCCGCTGGAGGACGTCCTGAAGGTCTCGGAGAGAATCGGTCAATCTCTGGAAGGAGCTCACGGCCTGGTCGCGGTTCATGTCGATCCGCTCGCCGGCGACGTCGACCCGGCCCTCGGTCCTCTGGATGTCCGCGTTGACGCGATGGAACTCGGCGTCGACGCGCGTTATCATATCCTCGAGCTGGAGGTTGGTCTGATGGAGCTTCGCGACGGTCGCCATGAGCTCCTGGTGGGTGGGCAGGGCCAAGAGCTTCTGCAGAGGCGCGAACGGCCGTACGAGCTTGAAAAAGAGCGCCTTGAGCCGGCCCTTGAGCCCGGACGGCGGCGGCTCGGGCGCGTCCGGGGGCGGCGCCGCTCCCGCGCCGGCGGGAAGAGCGGCCTCCCCGGCGGGCGCGGGCGGCGGAGCGGCTGGACCGGCGCCTACCCTGGCTTTGATCTGAGCCATGATATCGGCGACGTCGATCCGGTCGTAGTCGATCTTGATCGGGAGCTGCTCCCCGCGATCGGGTCCGGTCGGGTTCATGGGCTATCGCTCCTCTCGGTGGACGTCGCGTTCAGGACTTGCGGTCGAACAGCCGTCCGTCGTAAACGCTCTGGACGTCCAGGATGTCGGGCAGCGGACGCAGCCGCATCTCCTCGATCTCCCGGACTTCGCGCTCGGTCAGGAGGCCGTCCTTGATCCGGCGGGCGATCCGGTCCTCGATCTCGGCCAGCAGCTTCCTCTTCTCCTGGGCGCTCAGCCCCTGAATGTCGACAAAATCGTTCATATTAGCGCTCCCTGGCTATTTTAGAGCCCCATTTTATCCGTATCCACCGAGGACATCAACCCCTTGACTCCTCAACGCCAGGCTTCGGGGCGCAGAGCAGTCCAGGGGTAGTCCCGCGAACCTTGCGAGCGGGGCAACCCCTTTTC
>JAFGBC010000071.1 GCA_016933355.1 Candidatus Aminicenantota bacterium | reverse complement strand
TAACCTGACCCGGAGCTCCGGTGTCGCCGAGCGCTATCCCGCCTGGTCGCCGGACGGCCGCTTCGTCGCCTATTGGAGCGACCGCTCGGGGGAGTACGAGCTGACCATCAGGGACATGGAGAATCCGGGCGCGGAGAAGACACTGACGGCCTACGGCCCCGGCTTTCGCTATCAGCCCTTCTGGTCGCCCGACGGCAAGAAGCTCGCGTTCATCGATAAAGCCATGGAGATCTTCATCTATGACCGGGACAAGAATACGACGGTCAAGGTCGACGAAGGCCAGTATTTCTACCAGGGCGCCCTTCACAACTTCAGCGTGAGCTGGTCCCCCGACAGCCGCTGGCTGGCCTATGCGCGGGACCTGGACACGCGCCAGTCGGCGGTCTTTCTTTATGAGGTCGGAGCGAACAAGGCCCACCAGGTCACTTCGGGATACTATAACGATGCCGCTCCGGTCTTCGATCCCGACGGGAAGTACCTGTATTTCGAGACCAACCGGACCTTCCGTCCCATTTACGGCGACGTCGACAACACGTTCATCTACGCCAATACGACCGTGATCGCGGCCGTCCCCCTGAATGAGGACGTCGCGTCTCCCCTTGCGCCTAAAAACGACGCGACCGCCGTCAAGAAGGACGAGCCGAAAAAGGACGATCAGACGGCCGAGAAAGACGCGAAGAAAGCGGACAAAGAAACGGATAAGGGGGACGCCAAGGATAAGGAAAAAGCCAAGGACGTCAAAATCAGCCTGGAGAATTTCGAAGAGCGGCTGGTCGTCCTGCCGCCGGCCGCGGGGAATTACGGAACGCTCGCCGCCGTTTCCGGCAAGGTCCTCTTCCACAGGCTGCCGAACACCGGGGCGGCCCATCGGAACCGGGCCGTCGTTTTTTACGAGCTCGAGGGCCGCGAGGAAAAGACGGTCATCGACGACTCGGACGTCTTGATCGTCAGCGCCGACGGCAAGAAGCTCCTGGTCGGCAAGGCCGGGAGATATGCCGTGGTCGACATCGCCCCGGGCCAGAAGATGGAGAAGACGCTGCCGACGGACCGGCTCGAGATGATCGTCGATCCCCGGGCCGAATGGAAACAGATCTTTCGCGACGTCTGGCGGCTGGAGCGCGATTTCTTCTACGATCCCAATATGCACGGCGCGGATTGGAAGGCCCTGGGCGAGCGGTACGGAAAGCTGATCGATCAGTGCCTGACGCGCTGGGACGTCAATTTCGTGATCGGAGAATTGATCGCCGAGCTGAGCGCCTCCCACACCTACCGCGGCGGCGGGGACACGGAGGAGGCGCCGACCCGGAACGTCGGATACTTGGGAATCGATTGGGTGAAGGGAGACGGGGCTTACCAAATCGGCAAGATCATCGCCGGCGCCTCCTGGGATGCCGAGGTTCGCTCGCCCTTGGACAGGCCGGAGCTGAAGGTCAAGGCGGGCGACTACATCCTCGCCGTTGACGGAGCGCCGCTGGATACCCGGAAGGACCCCTGGGCGGCGTTCGAGGGCCTGGCCGGCCAGACCGTGGAGCTGACGATTAACGGCAAGCCGACTCTCGAGGGCGCCCGGAAGATCATCGTCCAGGCGCTCGGGAGCGAAACCCGTCTCAGAAATCTGGCCTGGATCGAATCGAACAGGAAACGGGTCGAAGAGGCGAGCCGGGGCAAGATCGGATACATCTATGTCCCCAGCACCGGGATCGACGGCCAGACCGAGCTCATCCGGCAGTTCGCCGCCCAATACAGAAAGTCCGGCCTGATCATCGACGAGCGCTTCAACGACGGGGGCCAGATCCCCGACCGCTTCATCGAGATCCTCGACCGCAAGCCCCTGGCCTTCTGGGCCGTGCGCGACGGGACGAACTGGCAGTGGCCGCCCTTCGCCAACTTCGGGCCCAAGGTCATGCTGATCAACGGCTGGAGCGGTTCGGGCGGCGACGCCTTCCCGGACTATTTCCGCAAAGCCAAGCTGGGCCCGCTCGTCGGGACCCGGACCTGGGGCGGGCTGATCGGGGTCAGCGGAGCGCCGGCGCTCATCGACGGCGGCGGGGTCACCGTCCCGACTTTCCGGATGTATGACGCGGACGGGAAATGGTTCAAGGAAGGCCACGGCGTCGATCCCGACATCGAGGTCATCGACGATCCGGCCCAGCTGGCTAAGGGCGTTGATCCCCAGCTCGAACGGGCGATCGTCGAGGTGATGAAGGCTTTGGATAAGAGCCCTTCGCCCCTGACCAAACAGCCGCCCTACGAAAAGAGATAGGTCAGCGGCCTCGAGCCCCTATCCGGAGCGGCACGAAGAGCCGCGTGTTCTCTGGGGAGTCCGAAGCCGGCATCGGCCCTAGGACTAACGGGAATAACGTCGTCCGGAGAGCCTTCTTTGGTGCTCGCCCGCTCCCCGCCTACAGCTCCGGGTAGAGGAGCGCGTTGAGCAGGAATTTGTAGGTCCCGTGGGACTGGGCCCGGTTCTGGGAGACGACGCCGATCAAAATGATGCGCCCCTTTCCGTGCTTATAGTCGACGACGGCCGCCTTGCGGGCGATGACGTCCTCGCCCAGGAGCCAGCCGCTCATCAGCACGCCCTCTTCCGGATAGGCGGCCACGACCTTGCGGTCCCATTCGTTGGGCGGGACGCGGGTTTCGTAGCCCGGGCTGTCCGAGAACACGGCCGGCGTCGTCTTGGAGAGGCCGTAGCCGATCGGCGTCGTGTTGTCGACTTCAAGCTTGAGGATCGACATCGGGCAGAAAAACCTGGTCCGCTCGATCCGCTCCAGGCCGTTCCGGGCCGGAACCTGAAGCTCCTTGATGGCGAACTGGCCGGCCCCGTTAAGGGCGACCACGATCCCGCCCGCCTCGACGAAGGCCTTGAGGGCGTCGACGCCGGCCTGCTCGATCCCGCCTTCATAATCGGGCGGCATCGGGGTCATCCAACGGGCCCAGGGGGAGCTGGGATCGGGCTTTCCCGTCTTGATGATGTCGGCATTCTCGTCGGGGAAGACGATGACGTCGTAGTTCGCCTTGAGGTCGAGCTTCTTGCCCTTGGCGGCCTTGAAGTCGGCGTTGTGGATCGTGACGTAGGGGATGCCCAGGTCGTCGAAGACGTAGCGGGTCCAGCCTTCGTCCATATTCGACTTCCAGGATTGGTAGAGGCCGACCCGGTTGAACTTGACCGGAGCTTTGTCGATGCCCTCGACGTCGTCCAGGTCGAGGACGGCCATGGCGTATTTCGAGGCCAGTCCGGGCAGGGCCTTTTTAACCTCGGGCGAGTTCTTGACCAGGAAGCAACCGGCCGGGACCTCGACGCCTTTGCGGGTGATGACGGCCTTGGTCCTGTAAACTTCGGCTTTGTCCTTGAGCAGGGCGAAGGCCATCGGGTAGGCGGCATTGGTCCGGCAGTCGAGCGCGAACCAGGCCGCCTGACCCTGGCCGTCCGCCGGAACCGGGTAGCCGATCTTGGCGACCTTCTCGAGCCCGGCCTCGAAGGCGTTCTCGATCCGGTCACAGGCGACGCCCATCTGGAGAGGCACCGTCCAGCCAGCGTTGTCGTAGGGCGTCACGGGCGGGCCTCCGGGATATTCGCGGAGGTCGGGGTATTTCTGCTTGTCGAGGAGGGCCCAGGCGTAGGGCTTGAAGGGCTGGGCCATAAGGATGACGTAGGAGCCGGCCGGGTAGAGCTTCCTGTCGGCGACGAAGTCGGCCTGCGCTCGGTGGATCTCGACGCCGCCGAACAGGAGGATGTCCATCATTTTGAGCATGGTCAGACTATCGTGCTGGCGGGCCGGGACGACGAAGGCGTAGGGCTGGTTCTTGTCCACGGTCTCGATCGAGGCCTTGGACATGAGATAGGAATTGTAGAGGAAGTCTTCCTTGAGGAGGGCCGCCGTGTTGACAAGGCTCTTGGAGAGGATGAGCTCGTACTCGACGAGGTCCCGGAGACGCCACCAGCCGCCCGGCCAGGGGTCGGGGAATTCCATCCGTTTCTGGACGTAGTCCCGCTGGACTTCGCCGGGCTCGATGAAGATGGGCGTCGCGCCCCGGACGGAGGCCATCTCGCTCAGGATCCCGATCGTGTTATGGAGCCAGCTCGTGTCGTCGCAGGCGCCGATCCACCAGCCGGTGAAGCTCCGGCCGTGGACGACCCCGCTCTTGCCGTTCTTCTGGAGGTCGTAGGGCATGGCGGCGCCGCAGAGGTTGACGCCGCGCCAGAGCAGGGGCTGGACGTTGGGGATGGGCGGATCCATGAAGGGCGGGATGAACAGCCGCGCGCCGTTCGAGCCCATCTGGTGCTCGTCGATGTGGATCTGGGGATGCCAATCGTGGTAGAGGACTTTGGTCACGGCCTTGGTTTCGGGCAGGTTGAACATGAACCAATCGCGGTTATTGTCGTGGCCGGCGTAGACGTGGTAGAGCCAGGGCATGTTGCCGCCCTCGAACTTCGTCCCCAGGTATTTCCGGTACCAGTCGACGACCATCTGGTTGCCGTCGGGGTTGTGGGTCGGGACGAGGAGGACGATGACGTCCTTCAGGACGGCCGCGGCGTCGAAGGGCGTCTTGCCCGCGACCAGGTCGTAGGCGAACTCCATCGACATCTGCGACGCCGCGATCTCGGTGGCGTGGAGGCTGCAGGTGATGAGAAGGATGGATTTGCCTTCGCGGGCCAGCTTGCGGGCGTCGTCGGCCGCCAGTCCGCGCGCCATTTTGAGCTTGCGGGCGATCTCCCGGTAGGCGTCGAGCTTGGCCATGTTCTCTTCGGCCGTGATGACGGCCATGATGATCGGCCGCTTCTGGACGGACTCGCCGATCGTGACGAGCGAGAGCTTGGGCGATTCCGCGTCCAGCTTCTCGAAGTAGGCCTTGATCTGGCCGTAGTCGGCGAGCTTGCGGTCCGCGCCGACCTGATGACCGAGGAATCGGTCGGGCGGCGTCTGGGCCGAGACGGCGAGCGGAGCGATCAGGGCTACGATCAGAATCAGGGCTTGGAAGGGCGGGCGGCGAAACGTCATGAGGGCCTCCTCGTTCACGAAGGATTGCGGCGGAATTCTCTTTTTACACCCGGCGGGAAGAAGCTGTCAAGCCCGCCTGGCGCTAAAACGGACAGACCTCGCCGGGGAGGAGGTCGGCGTTCGGACGACGGAGCGGTTCCCGGCCCCGTCCTCGGCGATAGTCTTTAGGACAGAACGGAAATAAAGACGCTCAGCTCAGGATGGCGTCTTTACAGGCTTTGGCCACGCGGAACTTCAGGACCCGCTTGGCCGGGATGTTGATCTGTTCGCCGGTGGCGGGGTTGCGGCCGATGCGGGCTTTGCGGTTCATGAGGACGAGCTTGCCCAGGCCGGGAATCGAGAAGCCGTTCGTGGCGTTCTTGTAGGCCATCTGGACCAGGGCATCGATCGCCGTCGCGGCCTGCTTCTTGCTGATGCCGGCGGCCTCGGCCACTCCCGCCACGACCTGGACTTTGGTCAGCGCTTTCTCCATGATGATCACTCCTTATAGAAATTCGGCATCGAGTTGGGTAAACTCCCTCTCCGTCTGCCGCACTATAGATTGATTTTAATCGAAAATCAAGCCCGGAATCAAACTTTTTTT
>JAFGBC010000070.1 GCA_016933355.1 Candidatus Aminicenantota bacterium | reverse complement strand
TTCTCGACGATGTTCTTGCAGACAAAAGAGACAGTCGCGATCCGGCCCAGGTGCGAGCGCGCGTCGGCCGGGCCGACCACGGGCCAGGGCTCTTCGCGCCAGAGGCCCCTCGCGCTCCTCTGCGCCTCTCTCTGGGCCTCCCGGAAAAGGGCCTTGAGGTCGTCGCGATACGGGTAGCGGGTGAAGGCGTAGGCGAAGCCCTCGCGAATGATCCTCTCGTTGAAGAGGGTCCCATCCTCCACGACGACGTATGCCAGCGTTCGACCGTAGGCGTCCGTCCGCTCCCAGTCGTAAGCCAGTCCGACCGTCTTGTCGTAGAGATGGTGAAACGCGAAGCGCCTGGCCATATGGGCGAAGAACAGGACATCCTCCCGCTCGTCGTCCATCTCGGGCGAATCGATCCCGATCAGGCGGACCTTCTTCTCCGCGCCGTCCGCGAAACGGACTTCGACCGTGTCGCCGTCGAAGACGCGGATGACACGGACGCGGTCGACGGGCTCGACCGAGATATCCCCGGCGGCTCCGCCGCTCCCGACGCCGGCCGAGGAGCAGGCCGCCGTCGGGCCGACGACGAGGGCGACGGCGGCGCAGAACGAAAGGACGGCGCCGCGGGCGAAGGCGCCTGCCAACGGCCCCGCGCCTTTCCGCCGAGTCTGGCTTGGCCGTCTTCGGCCGGGACGATTCATCGCGCGGTCGCCTACGACTTAATCTGATAGACGACGAACGAGAAATTCTCCTTCACATGAGAGCCGGAATCCAGATCCTGGATATAGACGACGAGGCGGCCTCCGATGCTGGACATCGAGGCGGAGAGAGGATCACTCCCGATCGGCGTGACGACGGTCACGAAGTCCCGGTAGCTGAAATCCTTGGCGGGGCCCTTCAGACGGATCCGCCAGCCGCCTTCGACAAAGACGGCTTTAACAACGTTGAAACCCTGCTGGATGGAGCCGTCGGTGTTGACCTGTCCGGCCGCAACGACGGAAACGGCGACCGCGCCGTCCGCGGACAGGAAAAGCGGGGCGGCCAAGAGAACGACGGCGGCCAGGGCTCCGGCCTTAACGATTCCGGTCTGTCTCTTCATGGAAACCTCCTTCAACCTAGTGTTTCATTCGCGACGGCCGCTTAATTCCGTCCGTTCTCTATGAGGCGGCGCCGAACGATCTGACGGCTTCGATGATGCGGCGGGCGCTGATCCCGTACTTGTCCATAAGCTCGTCCGGCTTCCCCGAGCGCGGGAGGTCCCGGACCGCGAGGTGGACGATCCGCGCCCTCCCGGCCAGGGCCGCGGCGACCGCCTCCCCCAGCCCGCCGGCCGCGAAATGGTCCTCGACGACGATGACTTTGTTCCCGGCGGCCGCAGCTTCCTTCTCGATCGCGGCCCGGTCGAGGGGCTCGACCGAATAGGCGTCCAAGATCGAGATGGAAACCCCCTCCTCTTTAAGCGCCTCATAGGCCTTGAGCGCTTCGTGGACGGTGATCCCGGCGGCCACGACGAGGGCCGTGTCCGCGCCGCTCTTCCTGAGGAGCCGGGAACCGCCGATCGCGAAGTCCTCGCCCTTCTTGTATAGGAGGGGCGTCGCCGGCCGCGTCGTCCGGAGGTAGGCCATCCCCTTGTGCTCGGCGGCGGCCTTCAGGCAGCCTTCGGCGGAGAACCCGTCGCTCGGGTAGAGGACGGCGCAGCCCGGGACCGAGCGGAAGAGGGCCAGGTCCTCGAGGCCCATCTGCGACGGCCCGTCCTCTCCGATACTGACCCCGACGTGCGACCCGCAGAGCTTGATGTTCGCCATGGAATAAGCCGCCATCCGGACCTGGTCGTGGGCCCGGGTCAGGAAAGCGGCGAAGCTGGCCGCGAACGGCAGGAGCCCGCGGGCCGCCAGGCCCATGGCCATCCCGACCATGTTCTGCTCGGCGATGTAGGACTGGAACGACCGCTCCGGGAAGACCTCGAAGAACTTGTCGGCGTAGGTCGAGTTCTTGACGTCGCCGTCGATCGCGACGACGTCGGGATGGACGCGGCCCAGGGCGGCCAGGGCGTTCCCGTAGGCGAGCCGGGTCGCGACCTTGTCCTTGTAGTCGGTCCGCTCGAAGTCGAAACGGACAGCCGGCGACGCCTTCGCGGCTGCCTTGGGCTTGCGGACCATCTTGGCCGCGTCGACCTCGGGCATCGGCCCCAGCTCGGCCAGGGCTTTGTCGAGATCGTCCTTCTTCAACGGCTTGCCGTGCCAGCCGTTCTTGTCTTCGATAAAAGAAACGCCTTTGCCCTTGATCGTCCTGGCCAGGATCGCGGTCGGCTTGCCTTTCTTCCCCGCCCCCTTCAGGGCTTCGAGGATCTGAAGGACGCTGTGGCCGTTGATCGCGACGGCGTCCCATCCGAAGGCCTTGAACTTCCGGGCATAGGTCTTGACGTCGTGCTGGTGCATCGTGACATCGGACTGCCCCAGCCGGTTGACGTCGACGATCGCCACCAGGTTCCGGAGCTTGAGGTTCGCCGCCGCGTTGGCCGCCTCCCAGACCGCGCCCTCGGCGCACTCGCCGTCGCCCAGGACGGCGAATACGCGGGCGGGCGACTTCTGGAGCCGCATCGCCAGCGCCATGCCCGCCGCCACCGACAGCCCCTGCCCCAGGCTCCCCGTCGCCGCCTTGACCCACTCCATGCGGGGCGTCGGATGGCCCTCGAGGCCGCTCGTGATCTTGCGCAGGTTGAGGAGCTCGGCCTCGGGGATGATCCCGGCCTCGGCGTAAGCCGCCCAGAGGACGGGGGCGGCGTGCCCCTTGGACAGGACGCACTCGTCGTTGGCCCAGCCCCGGGCGTCCCGGACGTCGTAGCGCATCTCCGCGAAGAACAGGCAGGCGGCGATCTCGGCCATGGACAGGCAGGTCGTGGGGTGGCCGGAGCCGGCCGCGGTCGTCATGCGCAGGCTGTGGATCCGGAGCCGCTTGGCGACGGCTTCCAGGGCTTGGACCTTGTTCATGCGGGGGGCTCCTTTCGTCGGCGGTGCAGGCATGGGAGTCCTAAAGATATCGAAAGTCGCGCCGAATGGCAAGACCGGCCCTAAAAGACGAAGGCGACTTTGACGAAGACGGTATGTCCCTGGCTCCCTCGCTCTCCGAACCGGGCCGTCCCTTTCTGATAGGCGAGCTGGACCAGTCCGAACGGCGGCTGGAAGCGATAGACGAACAGGACCTGGACATTCCTCTTGTCGATCGCGGTGTGGATTTGATAGAAGACCTTCAGGAACAGATCTTTGGCGAAATAGTTCGTGGCCCGGAAGACGTGGATCCAGGTGCTCTCGTTCCCCGGGTCGGGATCGAAGCTGAGGCGGGTCAGGCCGTACTCCAGGGAGAAATCTTCCGAGAGCTTGTAGTTGAGACGCCCCTCGATCAGGTGGAAGTCGAGGTCATAGTTGCGGCCGAAGCTCCAGCCGACCTCGGCCGACTGCCACTCGCGCGTATTGTAGCCGAGGGCGAGTTCGGTCTGACGGTTCCGGAATTCCTTCTCGTAGAGCTTATACTCCTCGCTGTGCTGGACCTCGAACGAAAATTTATTGCGGAGGTCCAGGCTTAGGCCCTGATCCACCTGCCAGCTGCGGAGAACGCCGTTCATGCCCCAGTAGACGTTATAGTTGGATTCATAGGCGACCCGCTCCAGCCGCCCCGCGGCTAGGAAGAACGTCTTCTCCAGCGCCGAATCCAGCTCGCGGCGGTTGTCGTCGCTGACGAAGCCCACCGCGTTGGCGTTGTCCCCGAAGTTCGCCCCGAGCTGGGAATAGCGGACGTGGAAGTGAAAGGTGGAGGTCTCATAGGCCGGCCTGAGGAAGAAGGCCAGATTATCTTTGTTTCGGTCGCCGTAGCTCAGGGCGAACTGGCCAGTGAACTTGATTTTGTCCGTAAAATTGAGCGACGCGTCGAAGCCCGCCGTCCCGGCATTCTCCCCGCCGACGAGCCTGTTCGCCGCCAGGAAACCGAAGCTGGAGGAGGACAGGACGTCCTTCTTGAGGCGGAAGACCGTGTAATTGGCTGGATCCGCGCCGCCGGCCTCGTCCCGCTTCGTCTGGGCGCTCAACCCCGAGAATTCGAGCCCGCCGGACTTGCCGTAAAGCTTGACCCCGCCGTCGATATCCCCGATCCGCCGCGAATAGAACAGCTTGATCCTCTGGGCATAGATCTCCGAGCCCTCCAAGAAAAAATTTCTCTTTTCCTTCAGGTTGAGCTCGAACCGGGTCAGGTTGATCTGTTCCTGGTCGGCCTCGACCGTCGCGAAATCCGGGTTCAAGGTCAGATTGGAGGAAACGGCTTGGGAGAATGCGTAGCGGGCGTCCAAGCCGGCCTCGAGCTCGCCCCCCTTCCCTTGCTCCAGCTTGGAGATGACATGGGGGATGAC
>JAFGBC010000069.1 GCA_016933355.1 Candidatus Aminicenantota bacterium | reverse complement strand
CGAATACGACCTCCGGCTCGCCGACCTGCGCAAGGTCGCCGCGGCCGTCGGGCTCGACGTCGTCGAGGAACCGCCGGACGAAGAGCGCTGGCTGGGCCTGACCGCGAAGTTCCGCGACGAGCCCGAAAGGGGGCGCCGCTGCCTCGTCTGCTATGCGGTGCGGCTCGAGCGCACCGCCGCGGCCGCCTCCCGGGACGGCTACGACGTATTCACGACCGTCATGAGCGTCAGCCCCCACAAAAGCGCCGCCGCCTTGAACCGGATGGGTCGCATGTTCGGGCGCCGCTTCGGGGTCGCCTTCCTCGAGGCCGACTTCAAGAAGAAGGACGGCTTCAAGAAGAGCGTCGCGCTGAGCCGCCGCCACAACCTCTACCGCCAGGACTACTGCGGATGCCTGTCCAGCCGCCGGAAGGAGTCCCGTGCCGGCTGAGGCCGTCCGCGTCCTCGTCACCGGCGTCGTGCAGGGGGTGGGCTTCCGCCCCTTCGTCTACAAGCTGGCCGAGGAGCTGAGGCTCCGCGGCTGGGTCCGGAACCGGGGCTGCGGGGTCGAGATCCACCTCGAAGGCGGACGGTCCGCAGCCGCCGCCCGCGCCTTCCTGAGACGCCTGCGCGCCGAGCTCCCCCCGCTGGCCGTGATCGAGGACGTCTCGGTCCGCCGCGTCCGGCCCGAGGGCGCCTCCGGCTTCCGCATCAAAGCCTCGGCCGGCGGAGAGCGCTTCGTTTTCATCTCGCCCGACATCGCCGCCTGCGACGCCTGCCTCGGCGAAGTCATGACCCCCGGCGACCGCCGCCACCTCTACCCGTTCGCCAACTGCACCGACTGCGGCCCGCGCTACACGATCGTCCGCTCGCTCCCTTACGACCGCCCGGCGACGACCATGGCCGGCTTCCCGATGTGTCCGGACTGCCGCCGCGAGTACGAAGACCCCCGCGACCGCCGCTATCACGCCCAGCCCATCGCCTGCCCGGCCTGCGGCCCGCGGGTGCGGTTGAGCGGACCGGACGGCGCCCCGCTCGGGGGCGGCGTCGACGAAGCGGCCGATCGGATCCGGAGGGGGCGCATCGTGGCCGTCAAGGGGCTGGGCGGATTCCATCTCATGTGCGACGCGCTGAACGCGGCGGCCGTCGGCCGCCTCCGCCGCCTCAAGGCCCGGAGCCGGAAGCCGCTCGCGCTCATGGCCGCCGACCTCGCCGCGATATCCCGCTATGCCGCGCTGAAGCCCGCCGAGCGGGAAGCGATCGTCTCGCCCCAACGGCCCATCGTCCTCCTCGCCAAAAAGGCCGAGATCCCGTCGATCGCGCCCGGCCTGGCCGAGATCGGCGTCATGCTGCCCTCGACGCCGCTCCACGCCCTCCTCCTCCGGCGCGTCCCGCTCGTCGTCGCCACCAGCTCGAACCCCAAAGACGCCCCGATCATGAAGGACGCCGGCGAGGGCGTCGCCCGCTTGGCCGACTTCGTCCTGGACCACGACCGCCCGATCCAGGTCCGCTCGGACGACTCGGTCCTCAGGATCGCCGCCGACGGCCCCCTCTTCGTCCGCCGCGCCCGGGGCTACGTCCCCTACCCCCAGCGCGTCCCCGACAGCCTGAACCGCCCCGTCCGGACGCTCGCCCTGGGCGGCGAGCTCAAGGACACGCTCTCGCTCTATAAAAAGGGCCGCGTCGTCACGAGCCAGTTCCTGGGCGACCTCGACGACTACCGGAATTACGGCTACTTCCGGGAGACGCTCGACCATCTGAAGCGCCTGTTCGAGGTCGAGCCCGAGGTCGTCGTCAGCGACCTCCACCCCGACTTCCGGACGACGCGCTTCGCCCGCTCGCTCGGGATAGCCCACCTCCGCGTCCAGCACCATTTCGCCCACGTCCTGGCCCCCCTCCTCGAGCACGGCGTCGACCTCGGCCGCGGCGCCAAAGTCCTGGGCATCGCCATGGACGGCTACGGCTACGGCGACGACGGTCAGGCCTGGGGCGGCGAATTCCTCCTCTGCGACTACCGAAGCTATCTCCGGCTGGCGCACTTCGCCTACGTCCCGCTTCCCGGCGGAGACCTGGCCGCCCGCGAGCCGTGGCGGATGGCCCTCGCCCACCTCCACCGGGCCGGATTGGCCGCGGACGCACCGCCCCGCCTCTTCGCCCGCGTCGCGCGCCCCGCGCCCGCCCGCCTCGCCCGTCTCCTCGACCGCGGCGCGCCGTTCCTGCGGACCTCGAGCTGCGGCCGGCTCTTCGACGCCGTCTCTTTCCTGGCCGGCCTCGCCCCGTCCCGGGTCGAATACGAGGCGGAAGCGCCCCAACTCCTCGAAGCGCGGGCGAAAGCGCCCGTCCGCTCCGGCTACGGGTTCGCCCTCGACGCGTCGGCCGAGCCGTGGACGGTGTCGTTCGCTCCGCTCTTCGGCGAGCTCCTCGCCGACCTCAAGCGCGGGACGCCGGCCGAAGTCGTCTCCTCCAAGTTCCACGCGACGCTGGCGGCGGTCATGGTCCGCGTCGCCGAGCGCGCCCGCAAAGAGCGCGGCGTCGACACGGTCTCCCTGGCGGGCGGCGTCTTCCTCAACCGAAGGCTCGTCGACTTGGCGACGGCCGGGCTGCGGCGCAAAGGATTTCGCGTCCTGCGCTCCGTCCTTTATTCCCCCAACGACGAATCGCTGTCCCTGGGCCAGACGGCCTTCGCCCTGGCCGCGCCCGCGTCCGCGTTCGCGCCCGCGCCGTCCGTCAGGCGGGGCCGCCGCGGCCGGGCTTCTTCCTGACGGAGGACAGCCGGAACCGGAAGCCGCCCACGAAGTCGGAAGCCAGGTTGATGAGCAGGGCGGCGATCAACCCGATCACTCCGACGACGATGAACCCCAGGACGGCCCCCAGGACGGCATAGATCAGGGCTCCTAGCATCTTCCCCTGGATATCGACAAGAAACTGGGGCAGCCGGCTGACGAAATCCGGGAAAGACGCCGTGGCGCCGGTCAGGGCTCCGGCTAGAATCCCGAGAAACGCCCCCAGAACGCCCGCGTAGACCGCGAAGGACAGGGGAAGAACGGAGCGGAAGACGTAGACCGCCCCCGCGCCTTCCTCCTCGGGCGGCGCGGCGGGCAGCGGACCCGTCTCCGCGAACCTCTCAGGGTCCTGCGTCGTACAGCGGGGGCAGCTGCTCGACGCGTCGTCGAGGCGGAAGCCGCAGACGGGACAGAACGCGTCGGCGCTCCCCAGGCCGCCTCCGCAGCGCACGCAGGATTCGGCGTCGAGACTGTTCTCGAAACCGCAGTAAATGCAGATGGCCTTGTTCTCCGAGAGGGCGGGCGGCAGGGACTCGACCCATTTCCCGCCGTCGTAGTAGTACCACTTGCCGGTTTTGATCCCGATCGTCCAGAAACGGCCCTCGACGTCGGTCAAGCGGAGCGTCTTGAGGGTCTCGACGAACTCGGTCTGACTGATCTCGCGGCGCCGCAGCCGACCCTTGAGGACCCTGAGCTTATCCTCGACCTCTTTGAACTTGTCCATGAGCGCGATCTCCGGAACTTATCTCCTTAGATTCCCGTCATTTACGTGTAAATTCTTGAAAGACCGATAGATATTAATTTATTCATATTGAATGACTTACCGGCAATGAACAAGTTCTTGTGCAAATCGTCATATCTTCAATCATCGTCGAAAGTTGCCGCGCGTCCCGGCGTTCTTTTCCACAAGATTTCCACAGTATCTGTGCATATCTTGAGCCGCCCGGAGCGCCACGAATTTTTCATATTCCGATACCGATCTGCCTGAGGATCGTGATGAGGTCGTAGCCTTTGACCGGGTCGGGAATGAAAGACAGGAGGAAGACGGCCAGGACGACGCCGGCCAGCACCTTGCGCGCATTCCCGAGCGGGATGCCGTCGTCCAGGAGCCGGGGATGTCCCAGCCCGAGGACGAGAATGAGCAGGGCCCAGACGAACCAGCCGACCCAGAAGAAGACCGCCAGGACGACGAACAGGATGAGCCATGCGGTCGCGAGACGGCGCGAGCGCGGGCCGGCGAGCGCGTAGATGATGTGGCCGCCGTCGAGCTGGCCGACCGGCAACAGGTTGAGGGCCGTGACCAGGATTCCGACCCAGCCCGCGAACGCGACCGGGTGAAGGATGATATCCTGGCCCGCCTCCAGGCTCCCGAAGACCGCGGCGCCGAGGGCCTTGAGGAGGAGGGGCTCCCCGAAGGCGATCGCTTCGTCCGCCGGGATGGCGGGCACGACGCGGGAGCGCGACAGGCCCCAGGCCAGGGCCGGCAGGGCCAGGACGAACCCGGCCAGCGGGCCGGCGACGCCGATATCGAAGAGCTGGCGGCGCCGGGTGACCGCCCCCCGGATGCGGATGAAGGCGCCCATCGTCCCGACCAGGGTGGGGGCCGGGATGAAAAACGGCAGGGAGGCGTCGATCCCGTAGCGGCGGCAGGTCAGGTAGTGCCCGAGCTCATGGGCGAGCAGAATCGCCATGAGGACGACGGCGTACAGGAGGCTGAGCCCCAGCGCCTTGGGGTCGAGGAGAACGGCCGCCGTCAAGGCGGGCGGCGGGTCGGACGCCAGCCGGTCGGCGTGGAGGTAGCTCAGGCTCCAGCCCAGGCCGACGACGAAGGTCGACGCGACCGTCAGGGCGAACAGGAGGCCGTTCAGCCAGAGGCGGGGCTTGTCGAAGAAGGCGGCAAGACGGCCCATGTCCCTCAAAAAAAACAGGAGTGAGGGATCTCACTCCTGTTGTCTTCGCGGCCGGGGTCCGTTTATCCCTTGAGCTTGTTGTACTTCGCCATCAGCTCGTCCCGGGACTCGACGTGGTTCGGGTCGGGCTTGCAGGCGTCCACCGGGCAGACGGCCGCGCACTGGGGCTCGTCGAAGTGCCCCACGCACTGGGTGCACTTGTTGAAGTCGATGACGTAGCGCTCGTCACCGGCCGAGATGGCCTGGTTCGGGCACTCGGGCTCGCAGGCGCCGCAGTTGATGCACTCTTCGGTGATGACGTATGCCATGTGAT
>JAFGBC010000274.1 GCA_016933355.1 Candidatus Aminicenantota bacterium | reverse complement strand
ATCTTGGCGCTTCCCGACGGGAACGGGTAGCGGCGGAGGGCGGCGAGCGTCGCCCAGGTCAGGCGGCCGGGGCGGGGGCGGGGCTCGCCGGCGAGCGCGCAGCGATAGGCGTAGAGGTCGACCTGAAACTGGGTGTAGGCGTGACGGACCTTGACCAGGAGTTTTTCGTCCCGGCTCGGAACGCCGACCTCCTCCCGGAGCTCGCGGCGCAGCGCGGCCGTCCGGGTTTCGCCGGGCTCCCGCTTGCCGCCGGGAAACTCCCAGAGCCCGCCCAGGAGCCCGCGCTCCGGACGCTTCCGGATGAGATAGGCGCCGTCCCTCTCGACGACGGCGACGACGGCTTCGATCCGCTTCGTCGTCTTCGTACGGGGGGCGGGGATGATCTCCTGGATGCCTTTTGCGAACGCGGCGCAGTCTGCGCGGACGGGACAGCCGGCGCAGAGGGGACGGCGGGACCGGCAGACCCGGCCGCCCAGTTCCATCAGGGCCTGGTTAAAATCGCCGGGGCTGCGGCGCGAAATCGCCGCCTCGAGAAACGGCCGGATCTTCGCGTCGCGACCGGCGACGGCCTCGTCCCGGATCGCCAGGAAGCGCATCATGAGCCGGCGGACGTTGGCATCGATGACCGGATAGGGCTTGCCGAAGGCGATGCTGAGGACGGCGGCCGCCGTGTAGGGGCCGACGCCGGGGAGCTTCGCGATCCCGGCTGGATCGTCGGGAACCCGGCCGCCGTGCCGGTCGACGACAACTTGGGCCGCGGCCCGAAGGTTCCTCGCCCTTTGGTAATACCCCAAGCCCTGCCAGGCTTTGAGGACTTTGCGGAGCGGAGCCCTGCCCAGGCTTTCGACGTTTGGGAAAAGGGCGATCCACCTCTCATAATAGGGGACGACGGCCGGCACCGTCGTCTGCTGGAGCATCACCTCCGAGACGAGGATCTTGTAAGGGTCCGTCTCGCCCCGCCAGGGGAGGGCGCGGCGGCGGGCGCGATACCAGCGAAGGAGCGCGCGCCGGACGCGCGGAGCGGCCGGCGCGGCGCCGACGGTCCGGGAAATCGGTCGAATGTGCCCGGAACTAGTCCTTATCGGCGTCTTTGGTCTCCTCGGCTGCGGGCGCCGGCTTCCAGTCCTCGGGCTTGGCCGGGAAGGCGCTCAGGAACTCCGCATCCACCCAGAACAGGTAGTCCAGGGCGGCGTTCTTGACGACCACCCGCTTGCCGTCGGCGTCTGCGCGGCCGACGACGATCCGGACCTCGCGCTCCTTGGTCTGGCCGTCCTCGCCGTACTCGTTGACGGTGACGGCGACTTCGGCTTGGGGCGAGGCCAGGCCGTCGTCGGCGAGCGTGACAGGCGGGATCACGAAGCCGGCCGCCTCGAGGCTCTCGATCTTACGGACGAAGGTCTCGACTTTCTCGCCGTCGGCCTCGGCCTGGAACGGCGTCTCGATCCGCCACTTGTCGTCCTCGTCCTTGGCCGCCGTGACGGCGACCTCGCCCTTCGTCACGGCGACCTTGACGACCTCCCAGGAGTTGAAGACGGCGACCTGCTTTTCCTGGAGATCGTCGACGGGCTTCTCGAGGTCGGTCAGGACCGTGCTCTCGACTTCGACGATCTTGGTCGAAGCCGACGTCGTGGCGTAGACCTTCTCGTCCTCGGCCTTGTGGAGGGCGAAGACGACCTCCTGATTGGAGGCCGGCAGCCGGAGACGGACTTCATAATCGGGCGCGTCGAGCTTATGGGCCCGGACGTCCTCGGGCGTCTTGTCCTCGGCGACGAACGCTTTGGCCCGAAGGTCCGAAAGCGCGTTCAGAACGCCCTCGATCATCGACGATTTAGCCAGGATGGGAAGAGGGTCGGACAGGAACCAGCCGGCGTCCTTCCGTTCCGCCCGCCAGGCGACGTTTTTGGCCCGGAGGGCGATCCCCTTGACCTCGTCCGTCTCGAGCTTGAAGACGTCCTTCTGGCGGAAGTCGAACACGGTCTTGTCGAAGGTGCTCTTCAGGAAGCTGGGGAGGAGGACGACCTTGGCCTGGTCCTCGCGCTTGGCGAAGTGACTCTGGTCGAGCGGGTTCTCCATGCCGATCAGGATCTTGACGGGCGGCTTGTTGTCCTTGAGCTCGAGGACGACCTCCATCCTGGGGATTTCGTAGGCGGCCAGGTCGGCCGGGGCCTCGTCGACGGTGCGGTCGGGCTTCAGGCCGGCGAAGGTCTCGACGAAGCTCGAGACCTCGTATTCTTCGGCGGTGGCGGCCAAGGGCTGGGTCAGGGCCCAGACCCCTTGGTCGTCTTTCTTGAAGGCGATCGTCGACCCGTCCTCCTTCTTAAAGGTCACCGCCCGGACGTCGTCGACGGCGACGTCCACGAGCTGCCCGGCCTTCTCTTTCGCCTCGGCCCGGGCGGCCTTGCCTTTGAACTCGTAGAAATAGACGTAGGCCAGGAGGACGAGGACGACCGCGGTCAGGATGAGGAGCGTCTTGGACTTCATAGCGACCTCCTCCGGATCCAGATCGAGAGGCCCAGGCCGAGGACGGCGAGCGGGATGAGGAGGACGGACACGAAGAACATGAGCCGGCCCTGCGAGGGGGAGAGCTGGATCGTGCGCGGATTCTGGGTCTTGGCCTGGATCGCGATCAGGTCCGACTCCTCGGTCAGCCAGTTGACGGTGTTCAGGAAGAAGTTGCCGTTGCCGGACATCCCGAAGTAGCGGTTCGACGCCAGGTCGGAGTCGCCGAACACGGCCAGCCGGCCGTCGGCCTTGGCGGCGGCGCTCTCCTCGGGCATCGGTTCCGCCTCGGACGCCTCTTCGGGTTTCGCGTCGTCCTCGGCCTCGTCCTCGGTTTTGTCCTCTTCAGCCGGAGTCTCTTCGGGCGTTGTCTCCCCGGCCTTGTTCTTGACTGTGCCCACGACGGCGAGCGGGATGGGCCCCGCGACGTCTACGCCCTCGTCGAAGGTCACTTCCTTATTGTCGAGCTGGCGCTCGGACCAAGCGTTGGGGCTCGTCTTGGCGATGACGCTCAGGGTTGCGTCCTCGGGCTTGCCCTCGGTCAGGGCGTCCACCGAGCGGGCGAAGGGGAAGAACGTCGCGTACCGGAAATTGCGGGTGATCTCGTGGTAGTCGTACTCGGTCACGACGGGCATGAAGTAGTCGCCGCCCAGCAGCCGCGAGACGGTGTCGACGACGAGGTCGTTCTCGAGCTTGACGCCGAACTGGCGGAGGAAGGGAACGAGGCCGGGCGCGACTTCGGGGTTGGTCATGACGAAGACCCGGCCGCCGGTCTCGAGGTAGGCCTTGATCGTCTCGAGCTCGTTGGGCAGGAGATCCTTCTGGGGGCCGGCGACGACGAGCAGGGCGCAGTCCTTGGGGAAGGTGTCGGACAGGGCCAGGGCGAGCTTCTTAGCCTCGTAGCCGAGCTTCTCGAGCTCGCCCTTAGCGGTCGCATAGCCGTTCTCGTCGGCCTCCTCGAGGGGGTGCTCGCCGTGGCCCTCCAGGAAGTAGATCGTCTTCTTGGCCGAGCGGGTGATCTTGATGAGGGCGTTGGTCAGGTCCTCCTCGCTCGTGGTCGTGATCCGGTTGTCCTTGTCGCCGGACTCGAGGATCGACGTCCCGTCCTGGGTCACGTCGTAGCGCTTGACCAGGCCGGGATTCTTGTCGGGGTCGATGAACTCGTACTTGATCTTGCTCGAATGGTAGACGTAGTTCTTGAGGAGGTTCTCCATGGCCGCCCGCCCGTAATTCCCCTCCCGGAAGAAGCAGCGGACCATGATGTCCTGCTTGAGGGCCTTGAGGACGGTCACCGACTGGTCGGACAGGGAGTGGAGCCTGGCCTGGGTGAAGTCGAAGCGGTGGTGGTTGCGGGCCAGGATGACGTTGAGGAGGACGACGATGGCCAGGACCAGGACGACGATCAGAAGCAGGTTCGAGGAGTACAGGAACGATTTCCGCTTGAAGCCCTTCTTGAGGGAGGACAGGTTGAGGGCGATGTAGACGGCCAGGGCGGCGATGCCCAGGACGGCCAGCGCGGCCGGGATGGCCTTCTTGTAGGGCCAGATCCGGATGCCGGCGATCGCGGCCAGGATCAGGACCAGCCCGATCGTGTTGAGGTTCTTTTTGATCTTGTCCACGGCTCACCTCCAGCGGCGGGATTGGATGACGGAATGGGTGAAGAACAGGCCCAGGAAGGCGAAGCTCAGGTAGTAGACGACGTGGGTCGTGTCCACGATCCCCTTGCTGAAGTCCTCGAAGTGCTGGAAGATCGAGAGGTAGTCGAGGACGCTCTTGCCGACCGCGCCCGCCGCCGACGACGCCCAGTTCAGGACCCAGAAGAAGAGGAGGGCCCCGAAGGTCAGGATGGCCGAGACGATCTGGTTCTCGGTCAGGGACGAGAAGAAGATCCCGATCGCGATGAAGGCGGCCCCCATCAGGAAGATGCCCAGGTAGCCGGCGAGGAGGGGGGCCGGCTCGGGGTTGCCGTAGGCGAAGGTGAAGATGGACAGGAGCCCGGTCAGCCCGAGCATAGCCAGCAGCACGACGAGCGAGGCCAGGTACTTGCCGAGGATGATCTGTCCGACGCTCAGGGGCGAGGTGTAGAGAAGCTCCTCGGTCCCGCTCTTTTTCTCCTCGGAGAAGAGGCGCATGGTCAGGAGGGGGAGCATCAGGAGCAGGACGATGCTCATGTTCCCGAACAGGGGTCCGTAGACCATCTGGTTGACGTTGAGCTGCTGGTAGTAGGTCGGGTTCCTGGCCATCTGCATGGCCTGGGAGTTGAACCACCACATGATGCTGTAGAAGAAGAACCCGACCAGCGCCGTGAAGACGAAGATGACGACGTAGGCGATCGGGGAGGAGAAGTAGGTCTTGATCTCTTTCTTGGCGACCGTCCAGATGCTGCTCATTGGGCCGTCCCTCCCGAGACGATCTTGAGGTAGAGGTCCTCGATATTCATGGCTAGGGAGCGCATTTCGACGAGGCCCCAGCCCTTGTCGACGACAAGTCGGACGAGCTCCTCGCGGGGGTCGGCGCCCGCGGACCACTCGACCGTGTACTCTTTGTCGGCGCGGGCGACCCTCTCGACGCCGGAGACCCGGCGCATCTGGGAGGCGGCCTCCTCGCCGCCTTTGCGCAGGCGGAGGACGGCGCCCTCGCGGACCTTGACCGAGGCGGCGATTTCGTCGAGTGTGCCCGCGGCCATGAGCCTGCCCTCGTTGATGATCGCGGCTCCGTCGCAGGTCTGAGTGACCTCGGCCAGGATGTGTGTCGAGAGGATGATGGTCCGCTCGCCCTTGAGGGACTTGATCAGCTCGCGGATAAAGATGATCTGCTTCGGGTCGAGGCCGATCGTCGGCTCGTCCAGGATCAGGACTTGGGGGTCGTGGATGAGGGCCTGGGCGATGCCGACCCTCTGTTTAAAGCCCCGGGAGATGTTCTTGATCAGGCGTCCCCGGACATCCTTGAGGTCGGCCGCTTCGACGGCCTTGTCGATGGCCGCCTTCCGCTTCGCGGCCGGGACCTGCTTGATCTCGGCCACGAACCTTAGGTAATCGGCGACGGTCATCTCCGGATAAAGGGGGACGACCTCGGGGAGATAGCCGATGATCCGTTTGACGTCGTTGGGCTGCTCGAAGACGTCGTAGCCCGCGACGACGGCCTTGCCGTCCGTGGCGGGAAGGTAGCCCGTGAGGATTCTCATCGTCGTCGTTTTGCCGGCCGCGTTGGGACCCAGGAGACCCCAGATCTTGCCTTTGTCGACCTTGAAGCTCAGGTCCTTGACGGCCAGCAGGTCACCGTATTTCTTGGTGAGTCCTGCCACTTCGATCATCCATAACCTCCTTAGAGCGTTGACCGGCTCCCGTTCAGAAAAGGAGCAACGCGCGCGGAAAGGGGGCTGGGGACGTCGGCGTCCCTCGTCCTCTCCCCGGCGCCGGAATCCGGTCGTGAAAAGGATGCCCTATTATAGCGAAACTCGGGTTTTCAGACAAAACCCTTGTCGCGATTTTAAACGCCGGCTTCGT
>JAFGBC010000273.1 GCA_016933355.1 Candidatus Aminicenantota bacterium | reverse complement strand
GGACTTCTCGGTTTACGACTACCACTTCGTCCAGAGCAACGTCCTGCTCTGAAGAGAATTTCTTATTCGAGGCGGCCGTCGAAGAGGCTGATCGTCCGCTCCGAGTGGGAAGCGATCCGGTCGTCGTGGGTGACCATGACGATCGTCCGGCCCTCCCGCCACAACCGGCCCAGGAGCGCCATGATCTCCTCGCCGCTCTTGCTGTCGAGGTTCCCGGTCGGCTCGTCGGCCAGGATCAAGGGCGGGTCGTTGGCCAGCGCCCGCGCCAGCGCGATCCGCTGCTGCTGACCGCCCGAGAGCTCGCTCGGCCGGTGCTCCTTCCAGTCGAGGAGGCCGACCGCGCTCAATAATTCGGCGACCCGCTCCCGCCTCTGCCGGCCCTTCTTGCCGTTGAACAGGAGCGGCAGCTCGACGTTCTCCCAGGCCGTCGCGTAGGGCAGCAGGTTGAAGTTCTGGAAGACGAACCCGATCGTCTTGTTCCGGATCGCCGCCAGCTGGTCGAGCGTGAGCCCGGCCACGTTCCGGCCCTCGAGCCTGTACTCGCCCTCGGTCGGCGTGTCCAGGCAGCCGATGATGTTCATCAGCGTCGACTTCCCCGACCCCGACGGGCCCATGATCGAGACGAACTCCCCCCGCCCGATCTCGAGCGTCAGGTCCCGCAGCGCTTCCAGCGACTGGTTGCCGGTCACGTAGACCTTTCGGATGCCCCGGAACTCGATCATGGCCGCGCCGCCGTTCGTCTTGCCCATGGCGTTCACCTCATGCCTCATTCATAGCGCAGGGATTCGATCGGATTGAGCCGGGAGGCCCGCAGCGCCGGGAAGATCCCGGATAGGAAGACCAGGACGCCGACGATGCTCACGAAGACGAGAAGCGTCTGGAGCGAGAAGACCGGCCTCAGAAGATAGCCGCCCAGGTCGAAGGTGTCGTAGTTGATCGGGACGCGCCGGACGAGATGGATGATGTTGAAAGCCGTCAGGAACCCCCAGAACGTCCCTTTGGCGAAGATGAACAGCGTCTCGAGCACGATCTGGAGGACGATGACCCGCCGCCGGGCACCCAGCGCCAGCTTGATCCCGATCTCCTGGGTCCGCTCCTTGACGGCCGCGTACATGAGGTTCGTGACGCCGACCGCCCCGATGAACAACGTCAGCGCCCCCATGATCCCCATGAAGACCTCGATCCCCTTGAAGATGGCCCCCGCCTCCTTGGCGTCCTCGATCGTGTTCCAGACGCCGACGGCGTAGCGGTCGTCCCGGTCGAAGCGGTACTTGCGGCCCAGCAGGGTCCGGACCCGCTCGTCGATCAGGAGCGAATCGCGCTCGCGGCGCGGCCGGATGTGGATGCGGTCCAGGTAGGGCTGGCTGTCGATCTGGCCGAACGACGTGAAGGGCAGATAGACCTGGTCGGCGTCGGGGCCGTTGTACATCGAGTCCTGGAGCTTCTTCTGGAGGACCCCGATGACGGTGAACGGCACCCGGTTAACGACGATCGTCCGGCCGACCGGGTCCTCGGCGCCGAAGAGGTCCTGGGCCACGCTCCAGCCGATGAAGGCGACCTTGCGCCCGTCGCGCACGTCGTCCGGGTTGATGAAGCGGCCGCCCGGCCTGGGGACCTGGGTCCGCATCAGGGCGAACTCGGCGGTCGTGCCGTGGACGACCCGGTTGACCTCCTTGCGCCCGGCCGAGACGGCCCAGTTGTTGTAGGACTCGGGCGCGACGAGGTCGATCTCGGGGATGCGCGCCTTGAGATAGTCGATATCGGTAGGGTAAACGTAGACGCGCCGTCCCTTGGGCAGGCCCTGGTAGGTCCGCGAGGTCTGGCCGCCGCTGATCATGATCAGACTCTGGCCCAGGCCGGCGAAGCTCTCCCGGAACTGGGCGGTCATGCCCTGTCCGAACCCCAGGAAGAGGATGACGCACAGCGTCCCCCAGAACAGGGCGAAGGTGATCAAGGCCGCCCGCCGGCGGCGCTTGCGGTACTCGCTCAGGAAGAAGCGGAGGAGGGTCGCGTTCATGTCTCGGCCTCGGGTCACTTCCGCAGGGCGGCGATCGGGTTGGTCGAGGCGGCGCGCCGGGCCGGGATGAGCCCGGAGACCGTCCCGATCGCGAGCAGGATGAGGATCGTCGAGACGACGACGGGCGGGCTGAGGGCGGGCGTCCCCACGAAGTCGGTCACGGCCGGAAGGTTGACCGTCTCGACGGCCCGGATGACGAAGGTCGATAGGGCGAACCCGACGAACCCGCCCAGGAGCATGATCGCCAGCGATTCGCCGAAGAACTGGAGGAGGATCGTCCGCCGCCGGGCCCCGACGGCCAGCTTGACGCCGATCTCGCGCGTCCGCTCCTCGACGACGACCATCATGATCGACGCGACGCCGACGCCGCCGACGAGGAGCGTGAACGCCCCCAGGACCCCGAGGAAGACGTTGAAGGCCAGGAAGAAGGTCGTGAACATCCTTTGCGCTTCCAAGGTGTCCCAGTCCGCGATGGCGTCCGTGTCGGCCGGGTCGAACCCGACGAGCTTGGCGAAGTGGCGCTTGATGTCGCCCATGACGGCCTGGCTCCGGGCCGGCTCGAGGGGGCGGAAGATGATATTCGAGATGTATTTCTGGCCGTAGAGCGCGGAGAAGGTCGTCCAGGGGATGAAGGCGCAGCGCTCGTCCCGGTTGCCGTTGTAGTTGGAGCCTTGAAGCTTCTTGGCCATGACGCCGACGACCGTGAACGGGACGCCCTCGATCAGGATCTGCCGCGCCAGCGGGTCACCGTCCGAGAAGAGGTCAGAGGCGAGGACGTCGCCGATCATGCACACCCGGCGCCGCTCCTCCATGTCGGTGGCGTTGAGGAACCGGCCGCGGGCGGCGATCGTGTTGCGCATGAGCTCGAAGGACGGGTTGACGCCGCGGATCGTGCTCAGGAATTCCTGTCGCTCGAAGCGGATGCGCCGGCCCTGGACGAACTCGGGGCTGATGAGCTCGATGCCGGGGACCTTGTCGGGCAGGTCCTCGACCTGCTCGGGCGTGATCCGGACGGCCTTGCCCTTTTGGAGGCCCTGCCAGGGGAGGGTCGTTCGCGACGGGAAGAGTAGGACGATGCTGTGGCCCATGCCGTGGAAGCGCTTCGTCTGGGCTTTTCCGACCGATTCCCCGAAGGCGACCAGGAGGACGACCGAGAACGTCCCCCAGACGACGCCGGACAGGGTCAGGACCGTCCGCAGCGGCTGGCGGACGAGGTCCCGGCCCAGGTTCCGGAAGAAGGCCGCGAGCATCTATTTGATCTCCCGGGGCGGCCTCTCGACGACGGCCTCGCCCTCGGCCAGTCCGTCCGTGATCTCGATCGAGAGCCCGTCGGAGAGGCCGGTCTGGACCTCCTTCTTCTCGACGAGCTCGCCCTTGCGGATCTCGACGTAGCGCTTGCCGCCCTCGAACAGGACGAGGCGCTCGGGCAAGGTCAGGAGGTCCTTGCGCTCGCGGACGGTGATCGTGGCCGTGGCCGAGTAGCCGGCCCGGAGCTGTTGGCCGCCCGCGTCGATGACGAGGATCTCGATGTCGAAGAGGGTCGCGTTGCCGTCCTTCTTGGCCTTGGGGTAGATGCGCTCGACCCGGCCCAGGATCTTAGAGTCGGGCAGGGCGCCGATCTGGATGTCGGCGTCCTTGCCGATCTGGATCTTGCCCACGTCGATCTCGTCGACCGTGCCCTTGAAGAGGAGATAGCCCATGTCGGCCAGCGAGCACATCTCGGTCCCCGGCTGAAAATTCGTCAGGGGGACGACCGGGTCGCCCTCGAAGACGCTCTGGGACAGGACCATGCCCTTGATCGGCGCCTTGACCGTCGAGTCGATGTCGCGGTTGGACATCCGGATGCGGCCCTTCTCCACGAGCTCGAAGCGTTCCAGGGCGATCTTGTGCCTCAGGCTCGCCTCATTGAAGGCCGACTCGACGGCGTCCATCTCGGCCTGGGAGACCATGGCGCTCCGGAAGAGCTGGAGCGTCCGTTCCCGGTCCGTCTGGAGCTTGTCGAGGGTCACCTTGGCGACCTCGATGGCGCGCCGGGCGTCGACGTATTCGACCGGGGTCGG
>JAFGBC010000272.1 GCA_016933355.1 Candidatus Aminicenantota bacterium | reverse complement strand
TCCAGGCCGTCCCACTCCCCCCAGCGGTCGACGACCTTGCCCTCCTCGATCCGCAGGATCTCGATCCCGCGGAAGGCGATCCGGCGTCCGCTGGCCGGGGCGCCCAAGTACTCGCCGACCTGGGTCCCGGTCGCCGTCCACAGGATCGTGACCTTGCCGGCCGCTTCGTCGATGGCGAGTTCCTCGGTCGCCGCGTAGAAGTCGGGAAAAGCCTGGTAATGGCTCCGGACGCCGGACTTGAACCCCTCGTTGTCGGCGTTCCGGCCGCCCGGCGTATGATCGATGAAGTCCGGGGCGTGGAGGTCGTCGACCGCGGCGGCGTTTCCCCTCTGCCAAAACTCGACCATCCAGCGCAGGGCGATCGCCCTCAGATCCTTCCTCATGCCTGACCCTTTCTCGTTTATTTTACTAAAATTGGCGCCGCTAATCCATGTCTCCCTTCTTCATAATGGGGACATGGATTAGCGGCACCCAATATGCTATTCTTAGCCCATGCGCTACGTCTACCTCCAAGCGACGGCCGGCTTGAGCGGCGATATGATCCTGGCCGCGCTTCTCGACCTGGGCGTTCCTCCCGCGACGTTCCGGCGGCGGCTGGCCGCCCTCAAGCTGCCCGTCCGGATCGGAATCCGGGACGTCCGGCGCGGCGGCCTGCGCGGCCTCAAGGTCGACGTCGAGGTCCGCCGCCACGGTCACGGACGGACCTGGGACGACGTCTCATCCCTCATCCGGGGCGCGCGGCTGTCGCCCGCCGTCCGGGACGGATCTCTGGCCGTCTTCAAGCGTCTGTTCGAGGCCGAGGCCAAAGTCCACGGCCGGGCGTTCCGGAAAACCCACCTGCACGAAGCCGGGGCCGACGACGCCCTGGTCGACATCGTCGGGGCCTGCCTCCTCCTCGAGGAGCTCGAGGTCGGCGCGCTGTACTGCTCGCCCCTCAACGTCGGGAGCGGCTGGGTCGAGACCTCGCACGGCGTCCTCCCCGTCCCGCCGCCGGCGGTCGCCGAGCTCCTCAAGGACGCCCCCGTCTACTCCGCCCACGCTTCCGCGGAGCTCGTGACGCCGACCGGCGCGGCCGTCGTCACGTCCCTGGCCAAGGCGTTCCTTCCCTTTCCCGAGCTCGTCTACGACCGGATCGGCTACGGCGCGGGCGGCCGCGAGCTCCCCGAGCTGGCCAACATCCTCCGCGCCTACGCGGGCGACCTGTCCCGCTTCAAACCCCGGAAACAGGTCTATGTCGTCGAGGCGGCGCTGGACGACGCCAACCCCCAGCTGCTGGCCTATTTCCTGGAGGAAGCGCTCCGCCGGGGAGCCCTCGACGCGAACCTCTCCCCCGTCGTCATGAAGAAGAACCGTCTGGGGACCAAGCTGACCCTGATCGTCCCCGCCGACAAGCTCGAGGACCTGATCGCGGCCGTCTTCAAGGAGACGACGACGATCGGCGTCCGTTATTTCCCCGTCGAGCGGCGCGTCCTGGAGAGGGACGTCGGCCGCGTCCGGACGGGCGGCGCCGAGATCGCCGTCAAGGTCTCCCGCCTCGAGGGCCGCCCCGTCTCCGTCCAACCCGAGTACGACGACTGCGCCAAAGCCGCCCGGGCCGCCGGCCGCCCGCTCAAGGACGTCATGCGCGACGCCCTCAAAGCCTACGAAAGCGCGCCCGCGACCCCGCGACGGCGCAGAGGATGAAAAAGCCGTGAGCCCGAACACGCGCAAGAACACGAAAACCGCGATGGACCTCGAGCGGATCGAGCGCGGCGTCCGGCTGATCCTCGAGGGGATCGGCGAAGACCCCGCCCGGCCCGGCATCCAGGCGACGCCGCAGCGCGTGGCCCACATGCTCGCCGAGATCCTAGGCGGGACGAACGAGGACCCCGCGGCCGAGCTCCACGTCATCGAGGGCGAGCGGCACGACGAGATGGTCCTCATCCGCAACATCCCCCTCTACTCGATGTGCGAGCACCATCTCCTGCCCTTCGCCGGGGTCGCCCACGTCGCCTACATCCCCAAGGCCGGCCGGATCGTCGGGCTGAGCAAGATCGCCCGGGTCATCGATATCCTCTCGCGACGCCTCCAGGTCCAGGAACGGCTGACCAAGCAGGCGGCCGACCTCCTCGACGAGCGGCTCCAACCGCTGGGCGTCATGGTCGTCGTCGAGGCCGAGCACATGTGCATGTCGATGCGGGGGGCCAAGAAGCCGAGGTCGATCACCGTGACCTCGGCCGTCCGGGGCTCCTTCCGGACCAACCCGGCGACGAGGGCCGAAGCGATGACCCTGATCCGCGGAGGGCTGAGCGGTGGCAAAGAGTTCTGAGGCGCGCGCGACGTTCTACGTTTCGACGCCGATCTACTACGTCAACGACGTCCCCCACATCGGGCACGCCTACACGACGATCATCGCCGATGCCCTGGCCCGCTTCCAGAAGCTGGCCGGCCGCGAAGTCTTCTTCTTGACCGGGACCGACGAGCACGGCCAGAAAATCGAGAAGGCCGCCGCCGAGCGGGGGATGACGCCCCGCGCGCTCGCCGACACGGTCGTCGTCCGCAGCCTC
>JAFGBC010000007.1 GCA_016933355.1 Candidatus Aminicenantota bacterium | reverse complement strand
TCGCTGGGGACCGAGATGATCTTGGGCGCCTTCCTGGCCGGGGCGGTGCTGTCCCTGCTCGGCGTCTCGGGCGACGAGGACACCCGGCCGGGGCTCGAGGCGATCGGGTTCGGCTTCTTCATCCCCCTCTTCTTCATCACGGTCGGCATCCGCTTCGATTTCGGCGCGCTCGCCCGCAATCCGGCCGCGGCCTTGCTCGTGCCCGGCCTGCTGGCCGCCGCGCTCGCCGTCAAGATCCTGCCCGCCCTCTTTCTCCGCCTGAGCTTCACCTGGCGCGAAACCTTCGGGGCGGGGATCCTCCTCTCCGCCCGGCTGTCGCTGATCATCGCCGCCTCCGGCATCGGGCTGCGGCTGGGCCTGATCGACCCGGCGGCCAACGCCGCCGTCATCGTGGTCGCGGCCGTCACCTCCACCCTGGCGCCGATCGGGTTCGGCTTCCTGGCGCCCCGGGCGCCCGGCCGCAAACAGTCTCCGATCATCCTGTTCGGGACGGGCGATCTCAGCCTTCAGGTCGCCCGCGAGCTGGCCGGGCGGGGGGAAACGCCGGTCATGCTCGGTCCGCTGGCCGAAGCCTGGGCGAAGGACGTCGACCCGCGTTCCTGGGCGGCCCGCTTCGATCCCCGACACGTTCGGAGCTTCATGGCCCTCAGCCCCAGCGATGACGAAAACCTCCTAGCCGGCCGCGAGGCCGTCTCGGCCGGCGTCCCCCACGTCATCGCCGCCGTCAATAATCCGAGCCGCCTGCCCGAGTATCTGGCCGCCGGCGTGCGCCCGGTCGTTCACGGCGTGGCCCAGGCCGCCCTGCTGGCCCTGATCGCCGAGAACCCGGTGTTCGTCGGGCAGCTGATGGCCGGACACGCGGCCTTCCAGGTCCAGGAGCACGTCCTGGAGAATCCCGCCCTCGCCGGACGGCCGTTGAAGGACGTGGCCCTCGGGCCGGACCTCCTCCTGCTATCCATCAGCCGGGAGGGCGAGATGCTCATCCCCCACGGAAACACCGTTCTTCAGGCGGGAGACCAGCTGACGCTCCTCGGTTCCGGCCCGGCTCTCGAATCGATCGCAACCCGGCTGTCCGGGACGGACCGTTGACAGCGCCCGGCGAACGGCGCTATAGTCCCTGGCGAAAGAGAAGAGGAGCGCGCCATGCCCAGCAAGCCCAAGAACCCCCGCCTGCCCTTCGGCGACCAGCAGACCGCCCCCTGGTACGGCAAGAACATCCTCACGGTCAAGCAGTTCGACCGGGCCGACCTCGACTATATCTTCAGCGTCGCCCACGAAATGCGGACCATGGTCGAGCACGTCGGGACGTTCGACCTCCTCAAGGGCAAGATCCTGGCCAACCTCTTCTACGAGCCGTCCACCCGGACCCAGGCCTCGTTCATGGCCGCCATGCAGCGGCTGGGCGGCGCGGTCGTCCCCATCAGCGAGGTCCATTATTCGTCCGTGGCCAAGGGCGAGAGCCTGCCCGACACGGTCCGGACGCTGGCCTGCTACGCGGACGTCATCGTCATCCGCCATCCCGAGGTCGGCTCGGCCGCCCTGGCCGCCCGCTACGCCGACAAGCCCGTCATCAACGCGGGGGACGGGCCGGGCGAACATCCGACCCAGGCCCTGCTCGACATGTTCGCCATCCGCGAGGAGCTCGGCCGGCTCGACAACCTGACCGTGACCATGCTGGGCGACCTCAAGCACGGGCGAACCGTCCACTCGCTGGCCCGGCTCTTCGCGCGCTTCGACGACATCCGGCTGAACTACGTCTCGCCCGACATCCTGCGCATGCCGCGCGAGGTCATGGACGAAGTCGCCAAGAAGGGAATCCGGCAGACCGAACACGCGACGCTCGACGCGGCGCTCCCCGAGACGGACGTCCTCTACGTCACCCGCGTCCAGCGCGAGCGCTTCGAGGACCCGGCGGCCTACGAAAAGGTCAAGGGCGCCTACGTCATCACGCCCGAGGTCATGAAGTCCGCCAAGAAGCAGATGATCGTCCTCCACCCGCTGCCGCGCCTGACCGAGATCAGCATGGAATTCGACGCCGACCCGCGCGCCGCCTACTTCCGGCAGATGGAGTGCGGGCTCTACGTCCGGATGGCCCTGCTGGCCATGGTCCTGGGCAAAGCCTGACGGCGCGCCGCGCGGGCGCTCCCGCTCACCTCGTCTCGCGATGGACGGTCCGGCCCAGGCTGTCCAGGATGTCGGCCCGGGGGAACCAGCCCCGGAAGATCCGCCAATACATCAAGTCTTCCTTGGAATCGAGGACGAAGCCGGGGCGGACCTCCCGCTCGGCGGCGAAAGCCGCGTCGCCGATCCGCTCGTCGGCCAGGTCCGCCAGCCGGTTCGCAATGCCCGACCCCGACCAGAATTTTTCCTTGGGCCGCCAGACGACGCCGTCCGGGAGCCGGCCCTCGATCGCCTTGCGCAGGATCCATTTCTCGGTCTGCTCCGGGCCGTGGACCTTGCAGGCGCCGGGGACGGCGGCGGCGAAGGCGGCCACCCCGAGGTCCAGATACGCGGGCCGGGCCCGCGTCCCGAAGGCGGCGGCCGACCGGTCCACGCGCTGCAGGGCCGTGTTGTGGAGGGCGGCCTGCGCCTCGGCCAGCCCGGCCCGGAGCGAGGCCTCGTCCCGGTTCTTCAGAAAGGAATAGCCTGCGAAGAGCTCGTCGGCGCCCTCCCCCGAAAGCACGGCCCGCACGCGTCCCGCCGCCGCTTCCGCGACGAGATGGTTGGCGACGGCGCTCCGGACGAGCGGGGCGTCGAAGGACTCGAGATGATAGATGACGCGGGGCAGAACGCGGAGCATGTCCTCGACCGAGCAGAGGCGCTCATGATGCGCCGTGCCCAGGAACGAAGCCACCTCCTTGGCGAACGCCAGGTCGGGCGCGCCCGCGACGCCGGCCGAGAACGTCTCGACCGACGGCGAGGCGGCCGCGGCCAGCGAGGCGAGGACGCTCGAGTCCAGCCCGCCGCTGAGCCAGACGCCCAGGCGCGGCGCGCGGGCCAGGCGCCTGCGGACCGACCGCTCCAGGCGCTCCAGCAGCCCGGCGGCGATCGCGGAGGGATCCGCGCTCATCGGGACCGCTTCGGCCGGGAACGGCAATGGCTTGATCTTTCCGCCCTGGAGAATGTGTCCGGGAGGGAAAGCCCGGATTTCGGAGGCGACATCGTGAAAAGCTTTGATTTCCGAGGCAAAACAGAGCCGGCCTTCAACCATGCCGTAATAAAGGGGCGCTTGACCGAACCTGTCCCGGGCGAGGACGAGGTCGTCCCCGTCCAGCAGGGCGAGGGCGAAAGGCGCGTTCAGCCGGGTCAGGCAGGCCGGCCCCTCCCGGCTGTATTGCTCGAGGATCCAGCCCAGGTCGGTTTCGGCGCTCGATCCGCTCTCCGCCTTTAAGCTCTCGAATTCGTAGAGCTCGCCGTCCCAGACGATCAATCGGCCGCGTCCGGCCAGCGGACCGGCCTCATCGGACGGCCCCAGGCGGAGGCGGACGGCTCCGAAGACGCCGGCCTCCGCCGAAGCGACCGAACGTCCGTCGGGCCCGCGGTGCCCGATCCTTTCCAACATCGTCTCGACGGCGCTCCGGCCGCCCGGGTTCAGAATCCCGGCGATTCCGCTCATCGGCTGTTCTCCTTGGCGACGCGGGACGGGACGCCCGCTAAGACCGGGTCAGATCCCGAGCCGCGCCAAACGTTCGGATTCCGTCAGAGGCCGTCCCGAAGAGGGATCGACCGCCCGGCAGGCCCCGTCGATCATTTGGGTGACGACGGCACCGCGCGCGACGCCGAGCCCCTGAAACTGGGGAGCGTCCAGAAGGCCCTTATCGATCGCGTCGGCGATGACGCGGGGGTCGGCCCAGGGGTCGTCGCTCGTCTTCTCGCCGAGCTTGCGGAGAGCCTGGAGAAGGACGCCCGCCTCGAAGATCAGCTCGCCTTTCCGGCGCCGGACGGCGGGGTCGGCCTCCAGGTCCGGCATCCCGCGCAGGGCGTTGTCGAGGGCGCCGCGGGCGATCCGGCAGCTCTCGATGAGCTCGCCGGCCGTAATCGCGTGGTCGCTCTCGCTGTAGCCGACGACGTGGAGGATATGGGGGTCCAGCGCCTGGCTGACGGTCGCCGACGAGGCCAGATGCCCCTTGGCCTTGTCGAAATCGGCCGGCATGCTCGCCAGCCCGGCCCGGACCTGGCGGATGACCGCGAAGCCGGAATCCTCCAGGCCCTCGATCATCTCCCGCTTGGCGGCCATCTTGGCCACGTCCATGGCCGGCGAGGTCTCCCGCGGCGTGTTGAACATGAACTGGGCGACATAGCGGCGGACGCCCTTCTTCTTGGCGTTGTAGGCGGCTAGAAAAGCCATGGCCACGGCCAGGGCGTCATGGGCGTTGCGCAGGCTCCACTGGTGGGACTCGTTGACCTCGACCGGGATGCCCTGTTGGGCATACCAGCCGACAACGCTCAGGTTC
>JAFGBC010000271.1 GCA_016933355.1 Candidatus Aminicenantota bacterium | reverse complement strand
GGAGAACGGCTTTCCCCTCCTCGACGACCGCGCGGACCAGGTCGACGATGCCGGCCAGGTCGTCCTCCCGCTCGGTGGGTAGGCCGATCATGAAATAGAGCTTAAGGAGCCTCCAGCCACGGACGAAAGCGCTCCGGACCGCGTCGAGGATCTCGGCATCGGACAAATGTTTGTTGATGACGCGCCGCAGCCTCTCCGTCCCCGCCTCGGGGACCAGCGTCAGCCCCGTCTTCCGGACCTTGGCGATCTGGCCAGCGACCTCGTCCGACAGGCCTTTCGGTCGCAGCGACGAAAGAGACAGGGAGATCGTCTCGGGCTCGAGCGCGTCCATCGCCGCCCGGATGAGCGCATCGAGCCGCGGGTAATCGCTCAGGGACAGGGCGCTCAAAGAGGCGTCTTCATACCCCGTCGAACGTAGGCTGTTCCTGAGGGTTTTCAGGAGGACGTCCGGATCCTTGGCCCGGAAAGGATGATAGATGCTCGTCGCCTGGCAGAATCGGCACTTCTGGGGACAGCCGCGGGCCGCCTCGACGGCGACCCGGTCGAAGACGGCCTGAATGTTGGGGACAACGATGTCCTCGGGAAAGAACGAATCGGCGAAGCCGCGGATGATCCGCTTCTCGACCCTGGCCGGCGCTCCCGCGCGGGGCGCCACGGCCTGGAGACCCGACGCCCGCTGCGGCCGGGCTTCATAAAGGGAGGGGACGTAAACTCCGGCGATTCCGGCCATGTCTGCGACGAGCCGGGCCCGGTCGCGGCCGGAAGCTTTGCGCGCGGCCAGCCGGTCGACAATCTCGGGGAAAGCCTCCTCGCCGTCCCCGATCAAAAAAAAGTCGAAGATCCCGGCCAGCGGCTCGGGGTTGAAGGCGGACGGCCCGCCCGCGATGACGAGCGGATGGGACGGATTCCGCTCCGCGGCGAGAAGGGGGATCCGGCCCAGGTCGAGCATCGTCAGGATATTGGTGGCGTTCAACTCGTAGAGGAGGGAGAACCCGACGATGTCGAAGCGGTCGAGCGGCGTGGCCGTCTCCAAAGACAGAAGCGGAAGCCCCTGAGCCCGCAACGCGGCCTCGAGATCAGGCCAGGGCGCGAAGACCCGCTCGGCTTGGACCCGGGGCCGTCCGTTGAGGATGGCGTACAGGATCTTCTGACCGAGATAGGACATCCCGACCTCATAGACGTCCGGGAAGGCGAGCGCGACGCGAATGTCGACCGCAGCCGGATCCTTGACGCGGGCGTTCCATTCCCCGCCCGTATAGCGGGCCGGCTTCTCAACCCGGCGCAGGATCCGCTCCCAGCCGTCAGACATTGGCAAAACGCCTCATCTTGACGTTGAGGACCAGGCCTACGGCTAAGACGTTGGCGAGCAGGGAGGACCCGCCGTAGCTCAGGAACGGCAGGGGGATGCCGGCAATGGGCAGGGCCCCGATGATCATGAGGATATTGACCAGGAACTGGAAGGCGATCAGACAGACGACCATGAAGACGATGTAAACGCCGGCCCTGTCCCGCGATTGTCCGACCGCCTGGAACAGGCGGGCCAGCAGAAGGAAATAGAGCCCCAGGGCGGCCAAGATTCCGGCAAACCCGAATTCCTCGCCGATGACGGAAAACACGAAATCGGTGTGGCGGGCCGGGAGGAAACGAAGCTGGCTCTGGCTGCCCTTGCCGAATCCCTTGCCGAACATCCCGCCCGCCCCGATCGCGATCTTGGACTGCATGACGTGATAGCCCGCTCCCTGAGGATCCTGTCCCGGGAAGAGGAGCGTCATGACCCGTTTCTTCTGATAGTCCCTGAGCCCGAAATTCCAGGCGACGATTCCGAGGAGGACGGCCGCGATCACGATCAGCGCGAGGGTCTTCCGGGTCAACCCGGCCAGAATCAGGGCCGCGGCCAGGATGGGAAGATAGCAAACGGCCGTCGCCAGGTCGGGCTGAAGCGCGACCAGGATGAACGGGACGAAGACCAACCCCGAGCCCGCCAGGGCCGTCCGCCTCGTGATGAACGCCCGCCGGGTGCCGGCGAAGAGCTGGGCCAGCATCAGGATCAGGACGACCTTCAGGATCTCGGATGGCTGGATCTGGATATGGGGCAGACGGATCCAGGACTTCGTGCCGGCAATGAGCTTGGCGAAGGGGATCATCGCCGTCAGGACGAGGACGACCAGGCCATACAGGGGGAAGGCGAACGTCATCAGCGTCTTGTAGTCGACCAGCAGGGTCAGGAAGAGCATGAACAGGCCGAACGCGGCGAAAACCGTTTGACGCAGCTGATAGCCGGCGCCCTCTCGCTCGGACGCGCTGGAGATGGCGGCGACGCCCAGGGCGATGTTCAGGAGCATGAGGACGATCAGCGCCCAATCGATCTCGCGAAAATGCCGACGGTCAATCACGGCGGGACCTGTAGAGATCGAACAGGGGCCTGGCCAACGGCGCGGCGGCGGCTCCCCCCATGCCGCCGTACTCGACCAGGACGGTCACCACGACGCGGGGGGCGCGGCGCGGAGCGAATCCGGTGAACCAGGAGTGGGTCTTGACGGTCGTCTTGAGCTTCTCCGCCCTCTCGGCGCTGATGAGCTGGGTCGACCCGGTCTTGCCGCAGACGTCGAACCCCGCGACGCGGGCCGCCCTCCCCGTTCCCTCCGCGTTGACCGAACGGAACATGCCTTCGATGACCTTCTCGAAGCTCGAGGGTTTGACGGCGACCCGGTCGCGGCCTTTGAGGACCGTCTCTTCGAGCCGGGCCGGACCGACCGTCAGGGAAAGCGCGAGGCGGGGCGTGACGGGCTCGCCGCGGTTGGCGATGAGCGCCGTATAAGCGGCGACCTGGAGCGGCGTGACCAGAAGGGGGCCCTGGCCGATCGCCACCGAAATCGTCTCCCCCGCGTACCAGGCCGCATCATGCGTCTTTCTCTTCCAGTCCGGATGAGGGACGAGCCCCTCTTTTTCGCCGGGCAGGTCGATCCCGGTCTTGCGCCCCAGCCCCAGCGCTTCGGCCGTCCGGGCGATCTCCTCGATCCCCATCTGTCGTCCGAGCGCATAGAAATAGACGTTGCAGGAATAGCGGAGGGCGTCGAAGAGGTCCAGGCTGCCATGGCCCGATTCCAGCCAGCAGTTGAACGGATGACCGTAGATCTCGATTTTTCCCCTGCAGGTGGTGCGGCTATCTTCGTCGATCAGGCCGCTTTCGAGAGCGCCGATGGCCATGGCCGGCTTGAAGATCGAGCCCGGGCTGTACTGACCCCGGATCGCCCGATTCTCGAGGGGGTAATCGACGCTGCGCACGACAGACATCCATTCTTCGACCGTGAAGCGGTTGATGAATTTATTGGGGTCGAAGGTCGGGTAGCTGGCCAGGGCCAGGACTTCGCCCGAGCGGGGGTCGAGGACGACAATCGCCCCCTCTTTTCCGCTCAAGAGGGCCTCGGCCGCCTTTTGCGTCTCGATGTCGAGCGACAGCGTTATGTTCGTCCCCTGTTTGGCGTCGACCCGCTCGGCCTCGCCCCGGACCCGTCCCAGGCTGTCGACGATCTCCCGGGACCGGCCCTTGGTCCCCACCAGTCGACTCTCGTATTCGCGCTCGATCCCGCTCCGTCCGACGAGGTCGCCCGCTTGGCGTTCCTTAAACCGCTCGGATCGGAGTTCGTCCGGGGTCAACTCCTGGAGATAGCCGAGGACGTGGGCGGCCAGGCTGCCGTGGGGATAGAGGCGCTTCGGCTCGGCTGTGATCAACAGCTCGGGGAATTCGTCCCGGCGGGCTTCGATGCGCGAGACCTCCTCCATGGTCAGGTTGTCCTTGACCGGGATCGGCTTGAAACGCGGCAGCGATGCGAAGCGCGCGATCCGTGCCCGCAGGGTGTCCTCGGCCAAGCCGAGCAGAAGGCCGACGCGGCCGATCGAGACCTCAAGGTCGGGCGCCGCTTCGCGCACGATCGACGCCGTAAAGGACGCGGTGTTGTCGGCCAGTTTGACGCCCGAGCGGTCCAGGATCAGACCGCGGGGGGCCGACAGGGCGACTTCGCGCGTCCGGTTGGCCTCGGCCAGGCTCCAATATTTCGCGTGATCCAGGACCTGGATCTTCCAGTAGAGAAGCAGCACGCCGACGAAGGCGACCTTGACGACCAGGAAGGCGGCCCTGGACCGACGGCGGAGGACCGACAGGTCCTCGTAGATTTGTTCGGCGTCGGGACGTGACATAGGCGATCAGCGCGCCCTCTCCCGGAGGCGGCGAAGGGCGTAGAAGATGAGCCCCCCCCACAGCGCGGTGTTCAGCGGCTGGAGAAAGAGCAGGCCGCCGGCCGAATCGATGCGGTGGGCGTAGATGAGGCTCGACAGGGACATCCAGACGGCCAGCTCGACGGCGGCGACCGCGAACAGGAACAGAAACAGGCGGCGGAGCGGCGTCATGTCGAAGCGCTGGGCGAAGACTCCGGCCAGAAAACCAGTCAAGGTCAGGGCGATGCCGGCCGTGCCCAAGACGCTCCGCGAGAAGGCGTCCTGGACCAGGCCGCAGGCGGCCCCCATCAGGGCGCCGGCCGCCTCGCCCCTCGTCATGGCGAAGTGGGCGACGACAAGGATAAAAACGTTGAAGACGAGAAGGCCGGACGGGGCGATCCGGCCCAGGATCGTGTAAACGGCGAACCCGAGCAGGCAGCCGAGCGCGCCCCGAACCAGGTCCCGTCCCGTCACCGGCTCTCCTCCGACAGAAAGCCGCGCGGGAGGCGCTTGAGGACGGCGACCCGGCCCAGGCCGGCCAGGTCGAAATGCGGCTTGACCTGGATTTTCTGGAAGAGCGCGGCGTCCCTCTGTACGGCGCTGATCGTCCCCGCCCGCACCCCGGCCGGATAGATCCCGTCCAGACCCGAGGTCAGGATTTCCATCCCGGGTTGGAGCTCGGGTCCCGAGCCCAGGATGTATTTGAGCTCGCAATCTCCGGTCCCGCTCCCGCGCAGGATTCCCACGGCCGGCGGCGATCCGGCCTGGACGCTGACGCCGCATTCACTGTCGGTGATGAGCTGGAGCCGGGCTTCGTGGCGCGCCACCGGATCGACGATCCGGCCCACCAGGCAGCCCGCCCCGTCCAGGACCGGCATATTCTTGGCGACGCCGTGGGCGCTGCCCCGGTTGAGGACGACCGAGCGAAAGACGTTCGAGGCGTCCATCCCGATGACCGAAGCCGTCTCCAGGTCTTCGGCCCAGCGCGCGGCCGCCTCGCGGATGTCCCGGTCCGACTTCAGCTCGCGAAGCCAGTTGCGGAGAAAGGCGTTTTCCTCGCGCAGGGCGAACAGCTCGCGGTGAAGGCTCTGGTTCTGGTCCTGGACATGCCGCAGCCAGGCGTAGTTGGTCCACAACCCGCGGACGCCGCCGGTCACCTCGCTCAGCCCGCGCTGGATCGGGGCTAGGGCGCCGAAGAGGGCCCGCTCGAACAAGGAGGTCTTGGACCCGACCGGAACCTGGAAGGAGATGAGCACCAGCTGGCCGGCCAGGAGGCCGACAAGAAGCCAGGGGGTCTTCTTGACATTGAGCGAGAGAGGCATGTGGCGTTTGCGCCGCTTTCGAGGCCCCGTCCCGGGCCCCGCGTTCTATGACATCGCGATCTTCTTGAGAAGATCGAGGTTGTCCAGCATCTTACCCGCCCCCAGCACGACCGTGGTCAGGGGGTCGTCGGTGACGAAGACGGGCAGCTGAGTCTCCTCGCGGATCCGCTTGTCCAGGTTCTTGAGGAGGGCGCCGCCTCCGGTCAGGATGACGCCGTGGTCGATGATATCGGCCGAGAGCTCGGGCGGCGTCTTCTCCAGGGCGATCCGGACGGCGTTGACGATGGCCGAGACGACGTCTTCCAGGGCTTCCCGGATCTCCTGGTCGTCGACGACGATCGTCTTGGGGATGCCTTCCCGGAGGTCCCGCCCTTTGATCTCCATGGTCAGGGGATGGTCGAGCGGATAGGCGGATCCGATCTGGATCTTGACCTGCTCGGCCGACCGCTCGCCGACCAGCAGGTTGTACTTCTTCTTGAGGTACTGGATGATGGACTCGTCCATCTCGTTGCCGGCGACGCGGATCGAGTGGTTGAAGACGATCCCGTTCAGCGAGATGACGGCGATGTCCGTCGTCCCGCCGCCGATATCGACGACCATGTTCCCGGTCGGCTCCGAGATCGGGAGGTCCGCTCCGACGGCCGCCGACATGGGCTGCTCGACCAGGTAAACCTCGGAGGCCTTGGCCCTCATGGCGACGTCCTTGACGGCCCGGCGCTCGACCTGGGTGATCCCGGTCGGGATGCCGATGACAATCCGGGGCCGGAGCAGGAAACCCCGATTGTTCGTCGACCGCTTGATGAAGTAATCGAGCATCTTCTCGGCGATCTCGAAGTCGGCGATGACCCCGTCCCTCATCGGACGGATGGACAGGACGTTGGTCGGCGTCTTGCCCAGCATCTCCTTGGCCCGCTGGCCGACGGCTTCAACCTTCCCCGTCAGCTTGTTGACGACGACGATCGAAGGCTCTTGGACGATGATGCCTTTGCCCTTCATGAAGACGAGCGTGTTGGCCGTCCCCAGGTCGATGGCTAAATCGCAGAACAGCCGGCCCTTGAACCAGTCGAAGACGCTCATGATAGTCCTGTCATTCGCAAGGACTATTACTAGCATAATTCGCACCGGGACGCAAACGGAACGAAGGGCGGGAGCGCGGAGGTTGAGGGATTGCCCCATGCGAAAGGCGCATGGGACGATCCCGAACGTCCCCGCCTGATGGCCGGAGGTTGAGGGATTGCCCCGCTCGCAGGGCTCGCGGGACTATCCTTAACATCCCCGCCTGAT
>JAFGBC010000068.1 GCA_016933355.1 Candidatus Aminicenantota bacterium | reverse complement strand
TGATGATGCCCAGGACGCCGGCCATGAAGATGGCCCCGATCCCGATCGAGCGGACGTAGGTCGTGAAAATCTCGACCTCGCTCATCGCGGAGACCGGGATCGTGCCCGGGTAAACGGCCTCGGGCAGGTGACGGCCCAGGTACCAGACGGCCGGGATGAACGCGAAATGGGAGAGCAGTCCGCCGGCCACGATGACGGCGTTGTAGCGGAGCCCGATGACGTAGCCGAGGCCCAGGAAGGCCGACAGGGCGTCGATCTTGAGGACCATCTTGGTCTTGACGGCCAGGCTGTCCAGGGCGGGGATGAAGCGGAAGGTGATGAGCTCGTTCCAGGCCCGGACCCCGGTCGCCAGGAACTCAAAGAAGCCGCTGCCGATGATGCCCAGGATAAGGACGGCCGCCTGGCCGCCGCTCCCCTCGCCCGTGACCAGGATCTCGGTCGTGGCCGTCGCCTCGGGGAAGGGGAGCTTGCCGTGCTGGTCGGCGCAGAAATAGCGGCGGAGCGGGATCAGGAACAAGATCCCCAGGCATCCGCCCAGGAAGGTCGACAGAAAGATCTGGACGATGCTGATGGGCAGGCCGAGGATGAACAGGGCCGGGATGGTGAAGATCGCCCCGGCCACGATCGCGCCCGAGGCGGCGCCGATGGACTGGAGGATGACGTTCTCCAGGATCGAGCTGCGCCGTCGGTAGAGGTAGCCGATCCCGACGGCCAGGATGGCGATCGGGATGGCCGCCTCGGGCACCGTCCCGACCTTGAGCCCGAGGTAGGCGATCGAGAAGGTGAAGAAGACGGCCATGACCAGGCCCCAGAGGACGGAGCGGAGCGTGACCTCGGGGACGGCCGCGCCGGCCGGGACGAGGGGGGTGTAGGTTTTGCCGGGCGGCAGCTCCTGGTAGGCTTCGGGCGGAAGGGACGCCTTCGCGGTTTCCATCAATCCCTCCTTCGGCGGCGCCGCGGCGGGCGCCGGCGCTTACTCGGAGAATCGGCCGAGCAGGTCCTCGTTGAGCCTGAGGAACAGGTCGTACTTGATCCGGACCTTCTTCTCCTCGCGGAGACGGGCCAGGCTGGACTGGAGAACCTTGTTCTTCTTGGCCTCGAGGAGCTTGTCCCGCTCGGCGGCTTCGACCTTTTCGAGGTCGTCCTTGCCGACCGTCTTGCGGTCGAGGACGCGGACGAGGGCGTAGCCGTTCTCGTACTCGACGGGGTCGGCGACCGTCCCGAGCGGGGCGCCGAAGGCGGCCTCGTCGAAGCGGGCGCTCTCGCCGATCGTCCCGACATACTGCTCGCGCTTGTGCTCGTTGATCGAGTTGAACGCGAGCCCCTCCTCTTTGGCGATCTCCGGCCAGCCCGTCTTGACGTCGGCCAGGAGCCGGAGGCGCAGGGCGGCGATCCGCTCGCGGATGCGGTCCTTCTTGAGCTCGCGGGTCAGGTCCTGGAGGACGTCCTCCCGGACTTCGGCGAATGTCGCGGCATGGGCCGGCTCGACCCGCCGGAGCTGGACGACGGCGACGCCGTCGTAGGTGTAGAGGGGCTCCGAGACCTCGTCCGGCTTGAGCCCGAACAGCCCGCCCGCGATCGTCCCCGAGGGATCGATCTCTTCGAAGGGCTGGCCGGTCTTGAGCAGGCCGGTCTTGCGCGGCTTGAGGTTCATCCGCTGGGCGGCGGCGTCGAGGCTCTTCTCGCGGCGGGCCTGCTTGGCGAGCGCGGCGGCCCGCTCATCGGCCAGAGCCCGGCTCTTCTCGTCCTCGAGGATGGTCCGGATCCGGTCCTTGACCTCCTCTATGGACGGGGTCGTCTCGGCCGTCTTCTCGGCGACGCGGAGGATGGCCAGGCCGTCCTCGGCGTCGACCAGCCCCGAATGATCATCGGCCGCGAGGGGCTCGAGGGCGGACTGTTCGGCGGCCGACAGGGACCGCCAATCGGTCATCCCCCAGTCCCCTCCCGCCGAAGCCTTGTCGTCCTTGGAAAATTTCTTGGCCAGCTCGGCGAAGTCCTCGCCGGCCGCGACGCGGTCCAGGACGCTCTGGGCCTCGGCCCGGACCAGGGCCTGGTCGCGGCTCTCGAAGGGGAACCAGATCCGGGACACCCGAGTCGACGCCGGCGTTTGGAACTGGGCGAGGTTGTCCTTGTAATAGGAGGCGATGTCGGCGTCCGAGATCTTGACCTCCGTCTTGAGGTCGTCCGCGTTCAGGAGGACGAGGCCGCCCTCGCGCTTCTCGGGGACCTGGTAGGACGCCTTGTTCCGCTCGAAATAGGCCTGGAGCTCCGCTTCGGGGGGCGTTTCGGGCAGGTCGACCTTATCCTTTTCCAGGACGAGGTATTCGACCTTGGCCGTCTCGTTCTCCTTGCGGTAGCTGTCCCAGATCTCGTCCGGCGTCACGGCGACGCCGGCCGTCAGGAACTGGACGACCTTGTTCAGGAGGATGTCGGACCTCAAACCCGACTCGAAGTCGCCGATCGAGATCCGGTTCCAGTTCAGGATGCGGCGGTACTCGTCGAACCCGATGAACTTGCCGTCGCGCTGGAAGACGGGGTAGGCGACGATCCGTTCCCGGATCTCGGCGTCGGTGGCGGCCAGGTTCATCTCCTTGGCCGTCTCGAGAAGGAGCGTCCGGGTGACCATCTCCTCGAGCGTCTGCTGGGGCAGGTTGAGCTGCTGGATCATAGCCCGGTTGAGGTCGGGATAGTCCTTGCGCATGGCGTCGATCCGCTGGCGGAGCGAGGCCAGGTAGGCGTCCTGGGAGATCTTGCGCTTGCCGACGAAGGCCAGCGTCCCGGTCCCCCCCTCCTCGCCCTGGCGGCTGGCGCCGCCCCAGACGGCGAAGATGGCGATGATGAAGGTCACGATGACGATCCACATGGTCGGCTTGAGCGACTTGACGTTGCGGCGCATGGCTTTGAGCATGGTCTCACCTCTTTGGCGCGGAGGATGGGCTCGAACGCCGGAACAAGGGGAGCAGGCGGTCGTAGCTGGCGTCGAGGTCCTCGATCAGGACACTGACGTCGCCCAGGACGGGCATGAAGTTGGCGTCGCCCGGCCAGCGGGGGACGACGTGGACGTGGAGATGGTCGGCGACCCCGGCTCCGGCGCAGGCCCCGAGGTTCATGCCGAGGTTGAAGCCGTGGGGCCGGTCGCTCCGGCCTAGAATCCGGACGCAAAGCTTGAGGAGGGCTGTCATTTCGTCGCTGACGGCTTTGGACAGGCGCGCGAAGTCGGCCGTGTGCCGGTAGGGCGCGACCATGAGATGGCCGGCCGGGTAAGGGAAGCGGTTGAGGATGATAAAGGCGTGCCGGGCGCGGTGGAGGATGTAGGCCTTGCGGTCGTCCCCGGCGCGCAGGGCGGCGCAGAAGACGCAGTCCTTCCGGCGCAGGGCGCTCCGGACGTAGCGCGCCCGCCAGGGGGCGGCGATGTAGGAGGCGGTCACGATTTGTTGATCAGCTCCTTGAGAAGTTTGGACGGCTTGAAGTAGAGGACCTTCTTGGGCGGGACCTTGACCGGCTTTCCCGTGCGGGGGTTGCGGCCGGCGCGAGAGGTCCGGTTCCGGAAGCGGAAGCTCCCGAAGCCGCGGATCTCGATCTCCTCGCCGCGCAGGATGGCGTCCTTGATCGTGTCGAAGAAGAGGTTGACGCCGCCCTCGGCTTCCTGCTTGGAGACGGAGAGCTTCTTGGCGATCACGCTGATCAAGTCGGCCTTAATCATGGGACCCCTCCTTGTTCGCCCCGCCCTCCGCGTCGGGGGCGGACGCCTCGGGCTCGTCCTCCGAAACCTCGGCCGTCTCCCCGGCCGGCGGACCCCCCGCGGCCGGAGGGGCCTCCTCAACGGGCGGGACTTCGGCCGCCGGCGCCGCCTCGGCGGCCGGCGGAGCCGGCTTAGGCTCCTTCTTGGGGACGGACACCAGCCGGGCCAACTGGTCCTTCATGAGCTCGCCCAGGGTCATCCGGTCGTTCTGGCTCTCGAGGTAGCGCTGGTACTCCTGCTTGTGGAGGTCGGCTTGGGCCTGCCGGAAGCTGAGCGAGATCTTCTTGTCCTTCGCGCTCATCTTGAGGATCTTGGCCATCCGCTCGTCCCCGACCTGGAAGGCGTCGGCCGGCACGTCGATCTTCTTCTCGTCGAGCTCGGAGGAGAAGACGACGCCCTCGATCCCGGGCAGGATCTCGACGAACAGCCCGAAGTCCGTGATCCGGACGACCTTGGCCTTGACCAGGTCGCCCGGCTTCTGGCGGGCGAAGAACTCTTCCCAGATGTCGCCGCCGAGCTGCTTGATGCCCAGCGAGACCTTCTGCTTGTCGACGTCGATGGCCAGGATGACGGCCTCGGTCTCCTGGCCGACCTGGAGGAGGTCCGAGGGGTGCTTGACCTTCTCCCAGGACAGGTCCGAGATGTGAACCAGGCCCTCGATCCCCTTCTCGACCTCGACGAAGGCGCCGAAGTCGGTCAGGCTGGTCACGACCCCCTTGACCCGGGAGCCGGCGGCGTACTTCTCCTTGAAGACCTCCATCGGGTGCGGGGCGAGCTGCTTGATGCCGAGCGAGATTCGCTTCGACTCGGCGTTGACGTCGAGGACGGAGACCTCGACCTCCTGGCCCAGGCTGAGGAGCTTCTTGGGATGGACGTGCTTGCGGGACCAGGTCAGGTCCGAGATGTGGACGAGGCCCTCGACGCCCTTCTCGAGCTCGACGAAGGCCCCGAAATCGGTCAGGCTGACGACCTTGCCGGCCAGGCGCTGGCCGGCAAAGTACTTGTCCTGGACGTTGGACCAGGGGTCGGGCGTCAGCTGCTTGAGGCCGAGCGAGATTTTCTCGTCGCGCTCGTTGAAGTCGAGGACGACGACCTCGAGCTCCTGGCCGACCTTGACGACCTCGGAGGGATGATCGACCTTGCCCCAGGCCAGGTCGGAGACGTGGAGGAGACCCTCGATGCCGCCGCTGTCGACGAAGGCGCCGAAGTTCGTCAGGGACCGGACATGGCCCTTGATCGTCTGGCCCTTGACCAGGCCGGCGAAGATCTTGCGGCGCTTTTTCTCGCGCTCCTCCTGAAGGAAAAGCCTCCGGGACAGGACGGCGTTCTGGGTTTTGCGGTCGAACTTGACGACCTTGAACTTGAAGATCTGGCCGAGGAGCTTGTCCGGGTCCTTGACGATGCGGAGGTCGGCATGGGAGGCGGGCAGGAAGGCGTCGAGCCCGACGTCGACGGTGTAGCCGGTCTTAGTCCGCTCCTTGACCCGGCCCGTGATCCAGGTCTTCTGGGTGAACGCTTTCTCCAGGGTGTCGACGGCCCGGACGGCGTCGGCCTGGCGCTTGGATAGGATCAGGCCTCCCTGCTTGGCATCGGTCCGGTCGACCATGACCTGGACCTCGTCGCCCGCCTTGAGGCCGACGTTGGCCGGCGAGCCGCCGAAGTCCTCGATCGGGATGATCCCCTCGGACTTGAACCCGATGTCGACCAGGACGTGGGTCGGGGTGACCTTGATGACCCGGCCCGTGATGAGCTTGCCGTAGCCGATCTCCTTGGTGCTGAACTGGTACTGGTCGAGGAGGTCCGCGTAGCTCTCGGCCGTGATCTTTTCGTCTTTATCGGGGCGCTTGGTTACATCGGACATGGCCTTTTGATCTCCCTTCGGTCGGATTCGGTGCTGTGGGCCCGGAGGACGGCGACGGCCTCCCGGATCGCCTCGGGCGGCGTCGAGGCGCCGCCCGCGACGCCGACCCGGCGGGCGCGGCGGAGCCGGGCCGCGTCGATCTCGCGGGCGTGTTCGACGAAATAGGTCGAGGGCAGGATGCGCCGCGAGATCTCGTAGAGCCGCTTCGTGTTGGAGCTCGTCCGGCCCCCGACGATGACCAGGGCGTCGACCCGGGCCGCCAGCTCGGAGGTCGACCGCTGCCGGGTCTGGGTCGCGCGGCAGATCGTGTTGTGGACGCGGAGCTCGGCCGTCCGCTCGCAGAGGGCGGCCACGGTCTCGCCGAACAGCCCCTCTTCCTGGGTCGATTGGGCCAGGACCTCGCGCCGCCGGCGGAAGGGCAGGGCCCGGGCCTGGGCGGCGCTCTCGACGATCCGGGCTCGGCCCCGGCTGTAGCCGATCAGGCCGCGGATCTCGGGATGGGTCGGGTTTCCGACGATGACGATCTCGGTCCGGTTCCGGGCCAACCGGGCGACCAGGCGCTGGATGCGTTTGACGATCGGGCAGGTCGCGTCGACGACGCGGAGCTTGCGCGCCCGGAGCGCGCGCTCGACGTCGGGGGCGACGCCGTGGCTGCGGATGATGACGGTGCCGGAGGCGATCGCCTCCGGACGCGCCGCGGAGGCGATCCCCTCGGCGCGCAGGTCGTCGCTGATCCGCGGGTTGTGGACGAGGTCGCCCAGCGTTGCGACCGGCCCGCGGCGGGCGCGCCGCGTCCGCCGGGCGATGG
>JAFGBC010000270.1 GCA_016933355.1 Candidatus Aminicenantota bacterium | reverse complement strand
GGAGGAGGGAATCGAACCCACACCCGAGTCGCCCCGGACTGGATTTTGAGTCCAGCGCGTCTGCCAGTTCCGCCACTCCGGCACTGTCCGAAGAGGAATATATGCGATTTCGGCGCCCGACGCAACATTCCGCCGCCCGCAGCCTCCATCACATCATCACACCGAGCGTGACTGCGGGAGAAGACTCGCGTTCCAAGAACGCCGCCGCGCCTATCGCCATCAAGGCGTAAGAATAAGCCCGGCCGAACGGCCCGGTTGCCTTTTCAGGGCGTTTCTGATAAGAATTGGGGCTGGCCGCCATGTCCAAAGAGACCGCCGCCCTCCACGACCTCATCGACCGCTTCAAGGGACGCAAAGTCGCCGTCTGGGGCGACTTCATCCTCGACGAGTACATTTACGGCTGCACGCAGCGCATATCCCGCGAAGCGCCCGTCCTGATCCTGTCCTACAGGAGCCGGGAATACCTGCTCGGCGGGGCCGGAAACGCCCTCCAGAACCTCAAAGCGCTGGGCGCGACGCCCATCCCGGTCGGCGTCATCGGCCGTGACGAAGCCGGAGACGCGCTCCTCGCCCTTCTCCAGGAGCATGGCATCCGCGATACGAAGCTGTTCCGCGACGCGGCCTGCGCCACGCCGATTAAAACGCGGATCCTGGCCGGAGAGGACAACACCCGGAAACAGCAGATCCTGAGGATCGACCGCGAAGCCTACGTTCCCGACGACGCCCGCCTGAAAGCCAAGCTCGCGGCCGCCCTGGGCAGGCTAGCTCCGAGTTGTGACGCCCTAATCGTTTCCGACTATAGCTACCGATCGGTCCGCCCGGACGTTTTCAAGTCCGCCCTCCCCTCCTTCCGGAAGACGGACGTCCCCGTCTGCCTCGATTCCCGCTTCCGGCTCCTCGCGTTTTCCGGCGTCACGATCGCGACGCCCAACGAGCCCGAGGTCGAGGCCGCTTTGGGCCGCGAGGTCGGCGATTCTCCGGCATCGGTCCGGCGCGCCGGCCAAGACCTCCTCTCCCGGCTCCGCTCCCGAGCCCTCCTCATCACCCGCGGCTCTAAGGGCATGGCCCTGTTCGAGAAAGGAAAACCCGTCCTGTCCCTTCCCGTCCACGGCACAACCGACATCGTGGACGTCACGGGAGCCGGCGACACCGTCATCAGCGTCTTCGGACTGGCCCTGGCATCGGGGGCCTCGTTCCGGCAGGCCGCCCGCCTGGCCAACGTCGCCGGAGGCCTCGTCGTCATGAAGAAAGGGACGGCGACCGTGACCCCCGACGAGCTGCGAGGGGCGATCGACCGGTGAAACCCGCCAAGCTGAAGACCCTGGCCGAGCTCGTCCCGATCGTCGCGCGCCTCAAGCGCCGAGGCCTGCGGGTCGTGCTGGCTAACGGCTGCTTCGACCTTCTCCACGCCGGCCATGTCCGCTATCTCGAAGACGCCCGCGGCCGCGGCGACGTCCTTGTCGTCGCCGTCAACTCGGACGCCTCGGTCCGCCGGCTGAAGGGGCGGGCCCGTCCCGTCCTTCCCGCGCGCGAGCGGGCCGAGATCCTGGCCGCCTTCGCCGCCGTCGACTACCTCACGATCTTTTCCGAGCCGAACGTCGAGAGGATCCTGCGCGTCCTCCGGCCCCATGTCCACGCCAAGGGCTCCGACTACACCAAGGCGACCGTCCCCGAACGGGAGACGGTCAAGGCTTACGGCGGCGCGATCGCCATCGCGGGCGGCCCCAAGATCAGGAACACGACCGACATCATCGGCCGTATCGCCTCCGGCCGCCGGGGTTGAGCCCGTGGACGGGTACCTCATCGTCCGTCTCAGCTCGCTGGGCGACATCATCCACGCCCTCCCCGCCTTCGCGGCCCTCCGCCGACATCGCCCCCTGGCGCGGATCGCCTGGGTCGTCGAGCCGGGCGGCCGCCATCTCCTCGAGATGGCGCGCGGTCTCGACGAGATTATCGTCCTGGGAAGCGCGGGCTGGCTCCGCCGCCTCCGCGCCGAAGAACGCGTCGCGCTCGATTTCCAGGGCCTTCTCAAATCGGCCCTGATCGCCCGCCTGGCCCGTGCCCGCGAGCGGATTGGGTTCGACCGCTCAAACCTCAGGGAGCCGCTGGCCGGGATCTTCTACACCGGACGGATCGGGCCTGTCTCGGAGGAGGACCACGTCATCCGCAAGAACCTCAAGCTCCTCCGGGCGATCGGGATCGACGACGAGACGATCGAGTTCCCGCTCGCCCTCCCGGAGGAGCTCGTCGCGAAGACGCGGGCCAAGATCGAAGGGGCGGGAGTGCCCTCCGGAACCGCTCCGGTCGTGCTGAACACCGGCGCGGCCTGGTCCAGCAAGCGCTGGAGCCCGGAGAAATGGATCGGGGTCGCCCGGCGGCTGGAGGCGCGCGGCCTTCCTCTTCTTCTTCTCTGGGGAAGCGCCGCCGAGAAGGACATCGCCGCCGAAGTCGGGCGGATGACCGGGACTCCGCTCGCGCCTTTCTTGAGCGTTCCCGAAGTCGTCGCGCTCGTCCGCATGTCTTCGCTCCTCGTCAGCGGCGACACGTTCGCCCTCCAGGCCGCCTGCGCCCTGTCCGTTCCCGTCGTCGGAATCTTCGGCCCCACCAACCCTTCCCGAAACGGCCCCTTCCGGCCCGAGGACCGCGTCGCCTTCAAACGCCTAGAATGCAGCCTATGCTATAAGAGGGAATGCCCCGACCTCCGCTGCCTCGACGCGCTGGCCTCCGAAGACGTCGCGACCCTTGCGCTGGAAAGGCTGGGTCTCCATGCCTGAAACCCGGCTCGAACGCGCGCTCTCCCGCTGGCGCGTCAGGTCCGGACCGGCGGCCCTCATCCTGATCCTCGTCTTCGCCCGCCCCAGGCCCGCATCTCTTCTCCTCTGTTGCGCGCTCGGTCTGGCCGGGCTCGTCGTCAGAGCCTGGGCGTCGGGGCATCTCCACAAGGACAAAAAGCTGGCGGTCTCGGGCCCGTACCGGTTCACGCGCAACCCCCTTTACCTGGGCAATTTGCTCCTCGGCCTCGGGCTCGTCCTGGGCGCCCGGACCTGGCCCGCCCTGGCCGTCTTCGCCGTCTATTTCCTCATTTTTTACACGGCGGCCGTCCTCCGCGAGCGACGGCGCATGAAGGAGCTCTTCCCCGACGACTACGCCGATTACCGCCGCAGCGTTCCCCTCTTCTTTCCGTCGCTGCGCCGGGCGGCCGCGGCCTCGCCCGTTCGGTTCAGCGGACGCCTGTACCTTAAGAACAAGGAATATCGGGCCTTGGCCGGGTTCGCGGCCGTCGGCCTCCTGCTCCTGGCCCGGATGCTGCTTCTCGGTTGATGGCTCCGCGCCGCGTCTGCTATGATGGGCGCATGCCCACGGACCGCCGCATCCGGCGCGTGACCGCCGTCCTCGACCGTCGCCAGCCCGACCTGCGGGTCGTCCTCGAAGGCGTCGCGATCGCCCACAACGCGAGCGCCGTTCTGCGGACCTGCGACGCGGCCGGCGTCCTGGACGTCGACATCATCTCGCCCCATCCCGACGTCCTCGTCTTTAACAAGGCCATCACGACCCGCGCCGATAAGTGGGTCCGGGTCCGGGTCCACGCCGGTGCGGCCGACTGCCTGTCCCGGCTCCGGGCCGAAGGCTATCTGATCGCGGCCACCCATCTGGGCGAGGACGCCGTCCCCTACCGCGAGATCGACTACACCCGGCCGATCGCGCTCGTCTTCGGGAGCGAGTCGGACGGGGTCTCGGCCGAAGCCCTGGCCCTGTCCGACCTCCGCATCCGGATCCCGATGGTGGGCATGGTCCAGAGCCTCAACCTGTCCGTATCGGTCGGCATCGTCCTCTACGAAGCCTTTTACCAGAGACAGGTCAAAGGGCTGTACGCGAAGCGGCGCCTCCCCCCCGATCGCTACGACACGCTGTTCAAGGATTGGCTGGGAACGGAGTCCGGCCCCGAGGGCAAGCCGGAATAGAGACATCAGAATCGGATCGTGAACGCGGTCCCGCCCCCCGGCTCCGGGGTCATCGCGATCTCGCCGTCCAGCTGCTCGACGAGCCCGGTCACGATCTGGAGGCCGAGCGTTTCCGTCTTCCGGAAATCGAGCTCCGGCGGAAACCCGCGCCCGTTGTCCCGGACCACGATCCGTCTCCCGGCCGGTCCCTCCCGGTAAATACCGACCAGGACGGTCCCCGCCTTCCCCGGCGCGAAGGCGTGGCGCAGGGCGTTGGTCACGAGCTCGTTGATAATAAGGCCGCAGGGGTTGGCCCGGATGACGTCCAGGGTGACGTCGCCGGCCTCGACCTCGATCCGGACCGAGCCCGTCTGCTCGTTGAACGAAACGGCGAGATGGTTCGTCAGCCGCCTCAGGAAGTCGGCCATGTCGATCCGGGACAGGTCTTCGGACTGGTAGAGCGTCTCGTGGGCCAGGGCCATCGCCCGGATCCGGCTGATGCTGCCGCGCAGGATGTCCTTGGCCTCGGGATGGCGGACGCGCTCGCTCTGGAGGCGGAGCAGGCTGGAGACGATCTGGAGGTTGTTCTTGACCCGGTGGTTGATCTCCTTGAGCAGGACTTCCTTCTCCCGAAGCTTGGCCATGATCTGGCCTTCGGCCCGCTTGAGCTCCGAGACGTCGGTCAGCGTCCCCTCATAGTACAGGATGCGGCCCGCGGCGTCCCTGACGACGTGGGTATTTTGGATGACATGGACGGGCGTCCCGTCCTTTCGCTTCAGGACGAGCTCATAGTCGCGCACCTCGCCCTCCCGCTCGAGCCTATCGGCCATCCTCAGCCGGTCGGCCGGGTTCAGGTAGGTGTCGACGACGGGGACGGACAGAAGCTCCTCCCGCGAGCCGTAGCCCAGCATCCGGACCATGGCCGGGTTCACGGTCAGGATGCGGCCCTGGGGCGTGCTCTGGTAGATGGCGTCGAAGGCGTTCTCGAACAGCCCGCGGTACTTTTCCTCGGACGCCCGCAGCTCCTCCTCGGCCTTCTTCCGCTCCGAGATATCGGTCAGGACGCCGAGGAGACCGATCGTCCGGCCCCCGTCCTGGATCGTCCGGCTCGACGACTGGACGTGGATGACCCGCCCGTCCCTGGCGACCAGCCTATATTCGTAGGGATGAAGGTCTCCGGCCAGGGTCCTCCGGAAGCTCTCGGTCAGCCCGGGGAGGTCGTCGGGATGGATGAAGCGGTCGAAGCGTTGCCCGATGATCTGGTCCGTCCGGTATCCCAGGACGCTCTCGATCGGGGGACTGACATAGCTGATCCGTCCCTCGGCGTCGACCGAAAAGATGACCTCGCTCAGGTCCTCGACCAACCGGCGGTGCTTCTCCTCCGAGGCCTTGAGCGCCTCCTCGGCCCTCTTCTGCTCGGTGATGTCCTCGAGCGTTTCGATCGCGCCCTGAAGAATTCCCGAAGCGTCCCGTATGGCGGCGGCCGTGAACTGAATCCAGCGCCCCTTGGGGCCGAGGGCGGGAAAGAAATCGACGGCTTCGAAACCTTTCTTGGCCAGGGCGGAACGCCGGCCTTTGCCGCCGTACCAACGCGCGATCTTGTCCGTGTCTCCTTCGATCAGGAGGTCGGCCAGGCAGGGACGCTTCTTAGGGTAGAAGGCCCTCCACTGATCGCGGGTACCGATGACCTGGGACGGCTTAACGCCGCTGAGGACGGCCAGGGCGCGGTTCCAGTAGCGGACGCGGTGGTCCGTGTCGATGATGAAGCAGGGAACGGGCGACCCCATCAGGATGCCCTGGACACGCCGCTCGACTTCGGCCCGCTCGGCTTCGCTCTTGCGCCGCCCGGCCGCGGGACGGGGGCGCGGCCGCGCCTTGAGACCGGCCTTTTTCGGCTTCCTATCCCCACGTTTTGAAGGCATGTCGAGAGTCCGGAGCTGGGCTGTCTTACTAAATAGTAAGATGGAGTCTTTCCCCTGTCAAATCCCCGCCCCGAAAAGTTGGGGGGGGAGGCGGGAGATCGCTCTCCCCACCTCCCCCGAGAGATGGACATTGGAGCAGGCCCGGATCGCCCGCCCCCGAGGGTGGGCGATCCGGGTCCCGAGCCTTAGCGGCTCGCCCCGTCCGATGTCCGGTTCCTGCTCTGATTCAAATCCAATACAGATTCCGCAGCCTGGCCGTCCAGGTCGTTCCGGTCGAACGGTCGGAGGGACCGATTTGAGTTCCGTACGCGATCTCGTCGGGAGCCGAGATCCAGGCAGAGGACCTCAAAAGACTCCGGAGCACGCCGCTCCCGTCATCGCGGAAGCCGCTCCGGCCCTCCTCGCCGACGGGGATTTCGAGGCTCATCGTTCTTCCGTCTCTGAGGAATTCGACCTTGAGCATTTCGCCCTTTTTCTTGTCCTGGACGATCCGGCTGAGCTTGCCGACCGTCTCGACGCTGACGCCGTCGACTTTGAAGATGACGTCTCCGATCTTGAGGCCGGCGTCGCGAGCCGGGCTTTTCTCCGAGAACTTCGTGACTTGAAGCCCGGAGCCCTCCTCGAGGCCGAAATGCGCGGACAGCTCGGGGGTAAGCTCGTTTAAAAAGACGCCGATGTGTTTGCGGCGGGTGACGGAGACGAGGCCCTCCAGCTCGCGCTCGAAATCGGGAAGCGTCTTGGACCGCGGCGCCACGAAAACCCGGGAGTCATCGTCGGGCGTGAACAGCCGCGGAAAAGCCCGGGCCAGCTCATGACGGGCTTCGCCCTCCGGGTAGTCGCCCAGCTTGACCTTGATCTCGAGGGGCTTGCCGTCTCGCTCGAGCTTGACGACGACATCGTTGCCGGGCTTGCGCTTGCGGATCGCGGAGGCGAGGGCCGCCCCGCTCTTGACGTCTTTGCCGTCCATGGCCAGGACGACGTCGCCCTTCTTGAGCTTCGCCAGCTCGGCCGGGCTCTTCTTTTCAACGCCGATGATCTCGGTCCGGCCCTCCTCGTTCTCGGCGATCGAGATGCCCATCCAGCCCCGTTCCACCGTGCCCTTGGCCCGGATCTCGTCCGTGACCGACTTGACGATGTCGGAGGGGACGGCCATGGCCATGCCCGAGGCCGGGGCCTCGCCCTGGCTCCAGGCGTAGCCGGAGCCGACGACGTCTTTTTCCTGGAATTGGAAGACGAGAGGCAAGGCGTCCGCATAGCTGCCGCGGAGCAGGCCGATCATCTGCCCTTGCGCGTTGACGACCGGGCTGCCCGAGCTCCCCGGGACGACCCAGACATTGAGGCGCAGACGCTCGGCCGCAACCGAACTGATGATGCCCTGGGTGACGGAGGGGGTATTTTCGGGCGAGAAGGAAACGACGCCGATCCAGGCGCCGGGGGCCAGCTTGGCCGAGTCGGCCAAGGTCAGGGCCGGCAGGCCTTTCTCCTTGGCCCGGACGACGGCCAGCCGGGTTTCGGGGTCCATGCCGAGGAACTCGGCTTCGAGCGTCCTTCCGTCCGCGGTCACAACCCGGATCTCGCGGTCGGCCGGCGAGACGAGCGCCGTCGTCGCGATCGAGCCGTCCTGATCGATGACGACGCCGGTCGCGATCTTGCGAACCTCGCGCCTCCCCTTGAGGCCGACCTCGATCTTGACGACCGACGGCATGACGATCCTGGTCACCTCCTCGAGCCGCGCCTCCTGGAACGGCGCCGCGGCCGGAGCCGCGACCGCCTGCCCGGCGACGAGCGCCGCGAGGCCGACAAGGGCCGTGATCTTGAGTGTGGTCTTGGACATTTCGCAATCCTCCTTAATACGTGTTGTCCGCCGAAATAACATCCGAGACCTGCTCCAGTATGTAGATCGTCTCGCCATTCCGGGAGGCCGCCCGGACCTCGCCGAAATAATCGACGGTTTCGTTGATGGGAATGATCATCCGCCCGGCCGCGCCGGCGGCGTCGAACAAGGAAGCCGAGCGCTCCGGTCCGGCTCCGGGCAGGATGAACAGGCGGGTGACGACGAATCCGACCAGGACGAAGGCCGAGGCGCCGGCCAGCGAGAGGCGCAGGACCCTCCGCCGCCTGGACATGAGCGCGGTCCGTTCCGCAAGGCCGGCCAGAACCCGGGCTTCGAAGCCGGGCGGGGCCTTAACCCGGGGCAGCGCCCCGAGCGATTTAAGCTCGTCCATGGGATTCTCCTTTGACGGCCACGCCGCCGGACGGGTCGATGACGGCCTTGTCGAGCTCGCGCTTCAGGTAGGCGCGGCCCCGGCTGATGCGGGCCTTGACCGTCCCGACCGGCTTCCTGATGATCCGAGCGATCTCCTCCTGGGAGAAGCCCTCGACGTCCTTGAGCAGGACGGGGACCCGGTAGCGCGGGTGGAGACCGTCCAGGGCCAGTCTCAGGTTTCTGACCAGGCCCGAGTCGGGCTTGTCCTCGCAGAAGGCGCCCGATTCGAACGGCGAGGCCATCTCCTCGAGCGGGACGGTGGCGCGGCGGCGGTCCCGCTTGAGCTCGGTCCTGGCCAGGTTGGAGGCGATGGCGTAGACCCAGGATGAGAAGGGGGCGATGGGTTTGTACTTGGCGGCCTTGAAATAGACGCGGATGAACGTTTCCTGGGAAAGGTCGACCGCCTTCTGGTAATCGCCCGTGAAATGGGACAAATAATTCACGATCCTGTCCTTATAGAGGCGGACGATTTCGGCGAAGGCGTCTTCGTCTCCGCCCTGGACCTTACGGACCAGTTCTTGTTCGTCCATCCTCATGATTTTCAAACCCTGTCGGCCCGCGGAACGTTGCATCCCTGACCAAAATACCAGAAAATAGGCGGGAAATGAACACATCCTCGGCTTTGTTCCAAACGATCCGCCTGGGCTCCCAGACGCTCGCCAACCGCTTCGCGCGGTCGGCGACCCACGACTTCATGGCCCGCGAGGACGGAACGGTCGACGACCGCCAGGTCGCGCTCTATCGCGAACTCGCCCGGGGAGAGGTCGGGCTGATCATCACCGGCCACGCCTTCTTCCGGCCCGAGGGGAAGGCCAGCCCCCGCCAGATGGGCGTCCACGAGGACCGGATGGTCGAAGGGCTGAGCCGGATCTCCGGGGCGGTCCACGCCTTTCCCGCCAAGGTCTTGCTTCAGATCGCCCATGCCGGCCGCCAGACGAAGGAGAGGATCTGCGGCGGCCGGCCCGTCGCGCCCTCGGCCGTTTTTGACCCCGTATCCGGTGTCCTGCCCCGGGCGCTGAACGCGGACGAAGTCGCCGGCCTGGTCGGGGATTTCGTAGCCGCGGCTGGGCGGGCTCGGGCGGCGGGATTCGACGGCGTCCAGATCCACGCCGCGCACGGCTACCTCCTGAGCTCCTTCCTCTCCCCCCACACCAACAGGCGCCGGGACGAGTGGGGCGGCAGCCCGGACAACCGGGCCCGGATCGTGGTCGAGATCGTCCGCGGCATCCGGAACGGCCTCGGCCGAGACTTCCCGGTCATCATTAAGATCAACGCCGACGACTTCCTGGAGGACGGCGTCCGCGTCAAAGACTGCGTTCGCGTTTGCCGGACACTCGAGGCGGAAGGCCTAGACGGCTTTGAAATCAGCGGCGGCATGGCCGAAGCGGGGCGGGGTTCGATATGGCCGGGCCTGAGGTCCGAGGCCGACGAGGGCTATTTTCTTGACGCGGCCGCCCGGGTCAAAGCGTCCGTGAGCGTCCCCGTCTTAGGGCTGGGGGGCTGGAGGACGTTCCGGGCGATGGAGCGGGCGGTCGAAGCCGGACGGGCCGACATCGTCTCGCTCAGCCGCCCTCTTGTCAGGGACCCGCATTTGATCAGGAAATTCAGGACGGGCGAGCTCGACCGTTCCGACTGCGTCTCCTGCAACAAGTGCCTCAACCCGCGCGGCCTCCGCTGCCGCCACGAATCCTGAATAGGCGGCGGGCTTCGGCATCCGCGTTCCCTCCTTTAAAAACAGAGGAAGCCGCCGACCCGGACTTGCCCCCCCTCAGAGAACGGGACCGCGTCAAGAAGCCGGCCCGCCCGTCGTTTGACAGGCGGGGCGCCCAAAAAATAGAATGGGAGCGCGGAACTTTCCAGCCGCCATTCTCGTCTATCCGGGTGAAGTGAGTGCAGGACAAGACGTTGATCGAAGGATGCCTGAGAGGCGACGATGGAGCCTGGGAGGCGCTCGTGAACGGTTATTCCAAGCGGGTCTTCAACCTGGCCTACCAATTCAGCGGAAGTTATCAGGAGGCCGAGGACCTGACCCAGGATATCTTTCTGAAGCTTCACGGCGTCCTCTCCAAGTACGACCCCTCCAAGAGCTTCGCCGCCTGGCTGACGACGCTGGCCAAAAACCACCTGATCGACGTCTACCGGAAGTCCAAGTGGGAGAAGGGCCATCGGGACGACTTCGAGGACGTCGCGGTCCGGGCCGAATCCCGGAGCGATCCCGAAGGGGATGTCGTGCGCCGGGAGCGCCAGGCGATGCTCTGGAAAGCCCTGGACGGGCTCTCCCCGGACGTCCGGATCGCCGTCATCCTCAGGGACATCCAGGGCCGAAGCTACGAGGAGATGGCCGGGATCCTGGACCTGCCGCTCGGGACGGTCAAATCCCGCATCAACCGGGGCCGGCTGCAGCTGGCGGTGGCGCTGAAGGACCGCAGGGGAGAATGCCATGACCTGTGACGCCATCCGCGACCTCTTCTCCGGACTCCTGGACGGCGAGCTGCCCGCAGCCGAGCGGGCCCGTATCGAGGCCCACCTGACCGCCTGCGCGGACTGCCGCGAGCTTTGGACGCTGTTGGTCGAAAACCGGGACGCCCTGGCCGCGTTCCCCGAGGTCGAGCCGAGCCCTGCTCTTCAAGCCCGGCTTGCCGCCGTCGTCGCGCCGAGAAGGCCCTTGTTCGTCCGGCTCCACCTGGCCCTCATGCCCAGGCTCCAACCCGCGCTGGCCGTGCTGTCGACGATCCTGATCGCGATCTCGATGTACGCCTTCCACCCCGACCGGACGCTCATCGACCGCTCCATCAGCCGGCGCATCCACCTCGCCTACAGCCGGGTCGAGACGCTCTATGTCCGAGCCGAGGGCTGGACCGGCCGCCTGGGCGAAATGACAAGCAACGTCCTCGACGCCGTCAAGCCCGCCAAGGGCGATGACGGCGGAGGGGACCGCTCACAATAACCGGAGGTTCAACATGGAAAACAAAACCGTCGTCAAGACTCCGCCGAAGTCCCCGGCGGCGGCCGGCATCCTGTCCGGCCTCTTTCCCGGGACGGGCTTCCTCTATCTGGGGCAGTATCTCAAGGGGCTCGTCTACATCCTGATCTTCGCCGGCCTGGTCAGCATGCAGGACAGCGGCCGGATGCAGCCGTTCCTCGGCCTGTGCCTGGCTGGATTCTATATCTTCCAGATCATCGACGCCGTCCAGTGCGCCAACGCCCAAAACCGCCGGCTGGCGGCCGGCCCCGGCGGCGATCTCCCCGCTCCGACCGAGGCGCTGAACGGAGACCTCAAGACCGGATCCATCTTCTGGGGCCTGTTCCTGATGGGTCTCGGCGTCCTGTTCCTGCTGGCCAACTTCGACGTCATCGATTACGGCTCGATCTGGAAGTACTGGCCGGTCCTGATCATCGTCATCGGCGTCAAGCTCGTTTTCGAGCACGCCTCGGCCGGCAGAACCAAAGACCAAAGCTGAAGGATAAGGAGGCGATCATGGCCACACGCAAGCGGCGGGACGCCCTCGGCTGGGGCATCATCCTCATCGTCATCGGGCTGATCTTCTTCCTCGACAACTTCGACGTCGACGTCTGGGGCTTCGTGGGCCGGCTTTGGCCCCTGATCCTGGTCGTCTGGGGCGGCTGGAAGCTCTACTTCGGGATCAAGGAGCGCGCGGCCGGGCCGGCGGAGGACGGGACCGACAAGGCCCGGCCATGAAAGCCCGTGAGGTCGTCCTTCTCCTCCTGATCATCGCCGCCGGCGTCGTCGTCCATCAGGTCCAGGAGGGCAATATCCCGTTCGTATGGGACATCGACGAAGGCCTGCTCTGGAACGCCCAGGAATTCCGGTTCGAGGAGACGCTAACCGTCGCGCCGCCCCTCCCGGCGGCCCTGCTCGTCGAAAACCTTCGCGGCGAGGTCGAGGTTCAGGGCGGGGCGGCCGACGCCGTTACGATCGTCTTCACCAAGCGGATCTACCGGCGGACCGAAGAGGAGGCCGGGGCCGTCGCCGACCGGCTGCGGGCCGACCTGCGCCGCGAGGCGGACCGGGTTGTCCTGTCCGTGAAACGCGACGAGAGCAAGAGGCGGCGCGCCTTCGAGACCGACCTCAAAATCCTCTGTCCGGCGGCGACGGCCGTCACCGTGGTGAACTCATACGGCAAGGTCGTCGCCGACGGCCTGGCCGCCCTGTCCGTGACGAACCCGCACGGCGAGGTGCGGGCCGGGCGCGTGGCCGGTCCGCTGGCCGTCGTCAACAGCTACGAGGACGTCGAGGTCCTGGACTGCGGCGGCGACGCGACGGTCGAATCGCGGCATGCCGGCCTGACCGTGCGCGGCGTCCGGGGCCGGCTCAAGATCCGACACCATTACGGACCGCTGAAGCTGGAGGACGTGACGGGCGAAGTCGCGATCGACGGCGCCCACGCATCCGTCACGGCGGTCGATTGCCCGGCCGGCGTCGGGATCGTCGATTCCTACGAGCCGATCCGGCTCGTCCGCGTCGGTCCGGTGCGCATCGAGACGCGCCACGCCGACGTCGAGGCCGAGGAGGTCCAGGGAACGTGCTGGATCCGCAGTTCCCACGCCCGCGTCCGGCTCGACGGCGTCTCCGGGGCGGTCACGATCGACGGGCGAAACCTGGCCCTGACCGGCCGCCGGCTGGAGGGCGCCGGGAACGAGATCACGACATCTTACGAAACCGTCGACTTGGCCGGGTTCGACGGCGGCGCCGTCGTCCGGCTCTCCCACGGAGAATTGATCCTGGCCCCGTCCGCCCTGTCCGGGCCGATCGAGGTCAGCGCCGAATACGCCCGGGTCCGGCTGGCCTGGCCGCCCGGCGAGCGCAACCCGCTCGAAGCCCGGTCCAGGGGCGGCCGGGTCCGCTGGTCCCTCGATGCGCCCTCCCGGACGGAAACCAATGGAGCGTTCATTCTGCGGGCGTTCGAGGACGCGGTGGGACGGCCGGCGGTCCGGCTGGCCACGACCTACGAAGACATCGTCATCGAATAAAACAGCGGGAGCGCCCGGCCCTCGGCATCACCCGGCGGGAAACCGCCGGGTTTTTTTCAGCCGTGCCTGGCCTTGGACTCCAGGATCCGCCGGGACAGGTCGCCGTTGACCCGGATGTTGAAGTAGGAGATCAGGTTGGTGACGTCCTTCTTGTATTTCGTGACGTAGCGGACGAATTCGGCCTCCTTCCGGAAGCGGAGGAGGTTCTCGAACTCGGCGACGGCGTCGTGGAGCTCGATGACGAAATGGTTGAGGGCCCGGTACTGGGCGTTGATGTCGATGAGGTCGGAGACCGGACACTTCGCCGGGTCGATGTGGGGCGGCAGGGATTCGAGGACGGTCCGGCTCTCCGCGGCCAGCTCGCCGACCGATTCCTTGATCTCTTGGAAGTAGGACTTATACTCGAGCGCGTTCTTGAGCCGGGATTGGGCCCGGTCGATCAAGACCTCGTTCTGGTCGCTCAGGGACTCGATGAGCTCCCGGACGCCGAAATGCTTCCTGCGGAAGTTGAAGAGGTCGATAAAATCGCGGCCGATGTAGATCTTGTCCTCATAGTGCGAGAGCAGCTCGTGGGGGGCATGGGTGTAGTATTTAACCTCGAAGCGTCGGGCTTCGGCGTCCTTGTCCTGGAGGCGGGCCAAGACGAGATGGCTGTTCTGCTCGACGAAGTAGCTGTTGACGTCGAGGAGGACCGAGTAGACGGCCAGGCTCTGGACGAGCGCCTCCTTGAGATAGGCCAGCAGGGCCTCCTTCTTGACGAGGAAGTCGCCGACGCGCTCGTCGGGCTCGGGGTTGAGGACCGAAAAGGACGGCGAGAAAAGATAGAGGACGGGCCCGGCGCCGAGCTCGAGATGGAGGTTCTTAAGGACCTTCTGGTGGAGGTCGTCGAGCAGGCCCGGCTTCAGCGCCGGAAGCGCCTTGACGTCAAGCTTGGAGAGCTCGTCGATTTCATTCATGGCCGCGGAAATCTCTTCTCCACGGCCAATCCTAGCACTCCCTCCAAGGAAAATCAATCCGGCCGCTAGGCCGCCCGGAACGTCCAGTCCTCGTTTTCGTAGCGTTCGCGGCGGAGCCGATCAGCCGTCTCCCGCTGCTCCGGCGACAGGGACGTCGGAACCAGGCGGACGCCGAAGAAGGCCGCTAAGCCGACGGCCAGGTGGCCGGCCAGCTCTCCGAAACCGACCTCGCGGCCCAGAAGGCCGTTCAACCCGGCCGGCCCCGGGACGGGCCCTCCGGGAGAAGCCTTGGCGACCGCCCGCAGGAGGTCGGTCGCGTCGCCGAGCGGAATCGACCCGTGCTGCAGGAACCGGGCGCCGGCCCGCTTCTGGGCGCTGCCCACGATCTTGCGCCCGCCGGCCTCGAGCTCGTCCGCGGCGGGACCCGCGAAGCAAGGATGGAGGCCCCGCGCGTAATATTCCGGCGTCTCGCGCGCCGGAGTGGCCTCGACGCCCAGCCCTTGGAGACCGCGGATGAGGCCTTGGGAGATGAGCCGGTAGGAGGCCTGGAGCGTCGTCGAAAAACGCGCGGTGTCCGAAGAGCAGATGGCGTAGGTCAGCTCCTTATGATGGAGGACGAGCTTCCCGCCCGAGATGCGCCGGACGATGTCGACGCCAAGACGGCGGCAGGCCTCGGCGTCGACGGTTTCCTCGGCGAACTGGGAGCGGCCGAGCGAGGCGGTCGGGCGCTCCCAGGCGTAGAAGCGCAGCCAGGTTTTCGGCTCGG
>JAFGBC010000269.1 GCA_016933355.1 Candidatus Aminicenantota bacterium | reverse complement strand
CGAGAGCCGCTTCTCGCGGGCTGCTTCCGGGTCGCCGTCGGGCGGCCCGGTCAGAATGACTTCGTTTTGAAGACGCTCGCGGATTCGATTCGGCCGGACGCTCTTCTGTTCGACATGGACGGCGTTCTCGTCGACGTCTCCCGCTCGTATGATCGTGCGGTTGTCCGGACGGTCGAAATCCTAGCGGGCCGGCCGGCTAAGGCTGAGGAGATCCGGGCGCTCAGGCTCAGGACTGGTTTCAACGACGACGGGAACCTGACGGCGGCGCTCCTAGCGAGGCGCGGCCTGCGGCTCTCGCGGCGGGATATCATGCGCGTCTTTGAACCGGTCTATTTCGGGCGCGGCGGCGACGGCCTCATCCTCGAGGAGCGGGCGCTCGTCGCGAAAGACGTCCTAGCCCGCCTGAGCCGCCGCTGCCCGCTCGGCATCGTGACGGGGCGGCCTCGGCTCGAAGCCTTCGTCACCCTCCGGCGGCTGGGCCTGGACGGCCTCTTTTCGACGGTCGTCGCCCGCGACGCCGTGGCCGGGCGGCTCAAGCCCGACCCCTACGGAATCCGGCTGGCCATGAAACGGCTGGGCGTCCGCCGCGCCGCCTATATCGGCGACATCCCCGACGACATGAGAGCGGCGCGGAGCGCCGGAGCCGTCGGGGTGGCCGTTTTCAATGGGCCGCGCGCGGAGAGGCCGCGCTGGGAGGCGCGGATGAGACGGGCCGGAGCCCGGGTTGTCCTCGATCGGATCGATGACTGCGAGGAGGCCTTGCTATGAGACGACACACTGTTGAGCGGACGACGCGGGAAACCCGGCTTTTGGTCGAAGTCGATATCGACGGCCGGGGCCGGGCCGAGGTCGAGTGCCCGGTCGGCTTTTTCCGCCACATGCTCGAGACCCTGGCGCGCCACGCCGCGATCGACCTCCGCATGAGCCTGGCCGGCGACTTCGATGTCGATCCGCACCACGCCGTCGAGGATGCGGGGCTGGCGCTCGGCGAAGCCTTGCGGCGCGCGCTCGGAGACAAGCGCGGCATCCGCCGGGCCGGCTGCTTCTGCTTTCCCATGGACGAAGCCTTGACCGCGGCCGCCGTCGACCTGTCGGGGAGAACCGCCCTGCGCCTGGAAGCCAAATTCCGCGGACGGCGCTGCGGCGACTTCGAGCTTTCCCTCTTGGACGATTTCTTCACCGCCCTGGCCGAGGGGCTCGCCGCCGCTCTCCATCTCCGCGTCCTCTACGGCCGCTCCGATCACCACAAGGTCGAGGCGTTGTTCAAGGCTTTGGGGCGCGCCCTCCGGGAGGCTTGCGCCGTCGACGAGCGGGCCGGAGACGAAATCCCGAGCACCAAGGGGGTCCTGTGATCGGCGTCGTGGACTATGGGGCGGGGAATCTCGGGTCGGTCCGGAACGCGCTGGACCGGGCCGGCCTTCCCTCGCGTCCGGTCGCAACGCCCGAGGATCTGCCGGGTTTGAGCGGGCTCATCCTGCCCGGCGTCGGGAGCTTCGGGCCGGCCGCGGCGGCCTTGGACGCGTCCGGGATGACGGAGGGCCTTCGCGCCTGGGCCTTGAGCGGGCGGCCGCTCCTCGGGATCTGCCTGGGCCTTCAGCTTCTCTTCGAGAGAAGCGAAGAGGGGGAGGCCGGCCGTCCCGGTCTCGGCCTGTTCGCGGGCCGCGTCGTCCGCCTGGACGGGCCCCGCGCGGTCCACATCGGCTGGAATCGCGTGCGCGTCGTCGGACCCGGACCGCTCGCTCCGCCCGACGAAGAGCCCGACTGGTTCTATTTCGTCCACGGCTACGTCGTCCGGCCCGACGAGGAGGCGATCGTCGCGGCCGTTGCGGACTATGGATGCGTCTTCGCCGCCGTCGTCGGGAGGCGCAACGTCTGGGGCGTCCAGTTTCATCCCGAGAAGAGCGGCCCGGCCGGATTGGCCGTCCTGCGCGCCTGGGGGGCGTCATGCTCGCGCTGAGGGTCATCCCCTGCCTGGACGTGGACGAAGGCCGCGTCGTCAAGGGCGTCCGTTTCGAGAACCTCCGGGTCGCCGGCGACCCGGTCGAACTGGCCCGCCGCTATTACGAGCAGGGGGCCGACGAGATCGCGTTTCTCGATGTGGGGGCGTCCTGGAAAAGCCGCCGCATCCTCCTCGACGTTTTGCGGGCCGTCGCGCGCGAGGTGTTCGTCCCGCTGACGGCGGGTGGCGGCCTGCGAACGGTCGGGGACGTCCGCGACCTCCTCCGGGCCGGCGCCGACCGGGCGTCGATCGGGACGGCCGCGGTCGAGCGGCCCGCCCTCATCGGCGAGGCGTCGCGGGCGTTCGGGGCCCAGGCCGTCGTCCTCTCCGTCGACGCGAGGAGGAACGGCGCGTCCTGGACCGTCATGAGCCACGGCGGGCGGACGCCGGTCGCGCGCGACGCCGTCGCCTGGGCCGTCGAGGGGGAGCGGCTCGGCGCGGGCGAGATTCTCCTGAACGCGATCGACCGCGACGGGACCGGGCTCGGCTACGACCTCGAGCTCCTGCGCCGCGTCGTCCGGGCCGTGCGCGTCCCGGTCATCGCTTCGGGCGGGGCGGGAACGCCCGGGGACATGGCCCGGGCCGCGCTCGTTGGCGGGGCCGACGCCGTCCTCGTCGCCTCGCTTCTCCATTTCGGCCGGGAGACCGTGGGCGGCATCAAGTCCGAGCTTCGCAGGAAAGGAGTCTGCGTCCGATGATCATCTCCTCGATCGACCTCAGCCGGGGAAAGGCCGTCCAACTCCGCCAGGGCCGGGATCAGGTCTTGACCGTCGATGACCCGCTGGGGCTGGCCGCCGATTTCGACCGCGTCGGCGAAATCGCGGTCGTCGACATCGACGCGGCCCTCGGCCGGGGCGACAACGCGGACATCGTCCGGCGCCTCGTCCGGGTCGGCCAATGCCGGGTCGGCGGCGGGCTGCGCACCGTGGCGAAGGCCGAGGCGATGCTCGACGCGGGCGCGGCCCGCGTCGTCATCGGCACGGCCGCCTTCGGCAAAGGCGGGATCAACCGGCCCTTCCTGGAGCGCCTGGCGCGGACGGTTGGGCGCGAGAGGATCATCATCGCCGTCGATGCCCGTCACGGCGCCGTCGTCGCCGACGGCTGGCGGACGCCGACCGGGCTTCGCGTCGAGGAGGCCGCGCCCGCCCTGGAGCCCTACTGCGCCGAATTCCTGTACACGTCGATCGAGACCGAAGGCACGCTG
>JAFGBC010000268.1 GCA_016933355.1 Candidatus Aminicenantota bacterium | reverse complement strand
TTCGTCCAGGTCGTCCCGCCGTCGGTCGTCTTATAGACGGTCTCGTCGAGCTTGGCGTACACCGTCGAAGGAGCGGAAGCGGACAAAGACAGCATGACCCGGTTCGAGGCCGAGGCCGGAAGGCCTCCCGCCAATTTCGTCCAGGTCGCGGCGCCGTCCGTCGACCCGTAAACGCCGTCGTTCCGGATCCCCAGGTACTGGGTCGTGGGCGTCGTCGGGTCGAGGACGAAGTCCGTGACGTCCCCGGCCTTTGCCAGCGTCCAGGAGCCGCCTCCGTTCGTCGTCTTGTACAAGCCTCCGTCGAAGCCCGCGCAGTAGACGATCTGCGTATTGGAGGGATCGATGGCCAGGCGCGCGATATGCCCGTTCCCGATCGCCCCCGTGTTCGCCCAGGTCAGGCCGCCGTCCACCGATTTCAGGACGCCGACCCCCTCATACCCGGGCCACCAGGTCGGCTCGCCCGTACCGGCATACAGGACGTCGGGATTCGTCGGGTCGATGGCCAGGGCCCCGACCGCGAGCGACATCTCGTACTGCATCAGCGGAATCCAGGACTGCCCGGCGTTGGTGGAGCGCCAAACGCCGCCCTCGGCGGCGCCCGCATAGATCGTGTCCCCGTTCGTCGGATGGACCGCCAGGGAGCGGATCCGGCCGTTGATGTTCCGCGGTCCCGCCGACGTCCAGTTGCAGATCCCCGGCGACGGCGGGCTGTGAAGTGAGGCGGCGGGAACGGCCGCGGGCTTGAGGCTCCGCATGTTCGCCTTTCGCTCCACGGCCCGGCGCCGGGCGCCGAGGGGGATTCTCTTGGCGGGATAGGAGCGCTGCACGTACCAAGCCCGCGCCCGGCCGAGGACATCCTCGTCGGCCTTCTCGATCGAAGTCTCCCTCCGGCCGACCGCCGGCTCCATCCGGGCCTTGTGCTCCAGCGCCTTGGCCCGGGCTCCCTCCGGAATCGCCCCGGCCGGGTCGCCGCGCTTGTCCGTCCAAGAATCGGCTTTTCCCCGCAGGTCTTCGCCTGTGGCTTCCGATGCCGCCTCCGGCGCCGCCTCCTCCGTCGGCTTGCTCGAACACCCGATCAAGGACCCTAAACAGGCCAATACAACGAGCGATGAAAAAAGAGAAAGCCCTTGCCGCAGACTCTTGTGCATCACGGAATCCCTCCCCCTAAAAGATTTCGACCCTTTCAATTATTTAGTCGGCCGGGACGGCGATAAATTGAAAAAACGCGGGTCCGGATTGTAAACTTTTACGGGCGAAGGCGGCCGGGCCGATCCCCCAGCCACCGCGTCCGCCCGGCGGACGCGGTGGCTGTCCAAAACTCCGGAGCGGCTAGGCGCTCTCCCCCCGCGAACGATCGAAAAAAACGCAAGCCTTGGATTGCCGTCCACCGTCCCGATTCGGCCCTCGTTGCGCGTGGTGGCATGAAGGTTGCATTTATGGGGAGCGAGATGGATGTTCCTTCAAGGAGGTCATTATGAAACGAACCCTCGCCTTCTGGACTCTTCTCATCCTCTGCGCGCTCGGCCCGCTCGCCTTCGGGCAATCGCGGGAAACGGGCGCCATCACCGGCCGCGTCATCGATGACCAGGCGCTCGGCGTCCCCGGCGTCGCCGTGAGCTTGACCAGCCCCAGCCTCATGGGAATGCGGGCGACCTCAACCGACGAGACGGGCGCCTTCCGCTTCCCGGCCCTTCCGCCGGGCGCGTATGCCCTCAAGGCGGAGCTCTCCGGCTTCGTGACGGCCGTCAGCGAGGACATCCGGGTCACGACGACCTCGACCCTGACCGTCGACCTCGTCCTCAAGCAGGCCGCGATGAGCGAGGAGATCACGGTCGTCGCCCAGACGCCGACGGTCGACGTCAAGTCGTCCGAGACGGCCTCGGTCACCCTGAGCGACGAGATCCTCCGCAACATCCCCTACAGCCAGTTCACCGCCGACATCGTCAACCTGGCGCCCGGGGTCAGCGAGGACAGCGCCTACGGCTCCGCCCAGAACACGGGCATCGCCTACACGATGGACGGCGTCAACGTCGCCGACCCCGAGGGCGGCTCGGCCTGGGTCTTCCTCGACCACAACATCGTCGAGGAGGCCAAGGTCATGGGCGTCGGGCTTCCGGCCGAGTACGGGAACTTCACCGGCGTCATCTTCAACCTCGTCACCAAGTCGGGCGGCAACAACCTGTCCGGCCATTTCGAGCTCATCTTCCAGGGCAAGAAGGGGGACTGGCCGGGCGGACTCTGGCAGGCCGAGAACAACAAGGCCTACGTCGGCGACTTCCCGACGCTCTCCTCGCCCCTCAGCAAGCTCTTCGACGTCAACGCCCACGTCGGCGGCCCGATCGTGAAGGACAAGGTCTGGTTCTACGCGGGAGCCCAGTTCTACCGCTCCCAGAACTACCCGGCCGGCTTCCCCGAGCCGATCGACTACAAGCAGCCGCGCGGCTTCCTGAAGATCTCCGCCCAGCCGACGCCGACCTTCAACCTGATGGCCTCGCTCGAGGTCGACACCTACCTGGGCGAGAACCGCGGCGCCAGCTCGACGACCTCGCCCGAGGCGACCCGAACCCAGGACTCGCCCGAGGTCGTCGGCAACTTCAGCCTGACCAAGATCCTGAGCCCGCAGACCTTCTACGACGTCAAGGGCGCCTTTTTCTGGGGCTACTACTACCTCGACCCCGAGGCCGGGCCGGACGTCAATTCGCATTACGACCTGGGCGAGAACATGCGCTACGACAGCTGGGGCTCCTACGGCTACTACGACCGGAGCCGCTTCCAGGCCAACGCCAGCGTCTCGCACTACGCCGAGGACTTCATCAAGGGGTCACATGACTTCAAGTTCGGCGTCGAGGCCGAGCGGTCCTTCGTCCGCAACCGCGTCGGCTATACGGGCAAGGACCATATCCGCTACTGGGATTTGTACGGCGCTCCCTACCTCGCCTACCAGTACGAGGGCTACGACACCAACACCCGCTACACCCGGGTCGAAGCCTTCGCCCAGGACTCCTGGCAGGTCACGAAGCGCCTCAACCTCAACCTCGGCCTGCGCTTCAGCCAGAACTGGGGCGACATCAAGGGGGTCGACGGCGTCGTCTTCAACACGAACCGTCTGGCGCCCCGCCTCGGGCTGACCTTCGACCTCTTCGGCGACAAAACGACGGTCCTCAAGGCGCATTACGGCCAGTTCACCGAGGCCATGCTCGCCTCCTATCATTCGCCCCTCA
>JAFGBC010000006.1 GCA_016933355.1 Candidatus Aminicenantota bacterium | reverse complement strand
GTCGGCCTGCTCGAGGCGGCAGACGAGCGCGCCCTTCGCGCTCCGGAGCACGGTGACCTGGGGGACGTCGGGCCGCGAGTAGCTGTCGAGGAAATAGCGGTGGGACGGCGAGAAGCTCACCTCGTGGTCGGCGTCCTCGGGCGTGAGGAGGCGCAGCCCCCGGCCGTCGAGCCCGACGCTGTAGAAATGGCGGAAATAGGGGTCTCGGCCCTTCTCGCGGCCGCCGGCCAGGAAGAAAACCGTCCGGCTCCTCTCGTCGATCCTGACGACCTGAAGGACGGTCCACTCGCCGGATGTGATCCGGCTCTTGAGCCGTCCGGTCGCGAGGTCGTAGAGATAGAGGTGGCCCCAGTCGTCGCGCTCGGAGAACCAGAGGATCTCGTTCGAAGCGGCTAAAAACCGCCAGTTGGCGCGGTCGTTGCCGCTCTCGAAGTAGGTCGCCGCCGTCTCCTCGAGGACGTCGCGCACGTCGCCCGTCTCGGGGTTCGCCTCGCGCAGGACGGCGCGCTTGTGGTCGCGCGAGGTCGAGACGAACACGAGCCGCTTTCCGTCCGGGCTCCACTGGACGTCCTCCATGCCGCCGGTCCAGCCCTTGATGTCGTCGATGAAGGTCGAGCGGTGCTGGTCGGGGGGCATCTGCAGCCGGACGAGGCGCGGGCCGTCGAGGTGGATGACGACGCGCTCGAGCATGCTCACGACCTTGTCGCCGGGCATCGGGTACTTCCAGGCTTGGAGCGTCGGGTGGCCGGCCTTGGTCTCGACGAGATACATCTCGCCCACCTCGCGCTGGTCCTGCCTGAAGGTCGCGATCTTCTTCGAGTCCGGCGACCAGGAGACGACGGGGCGGTTGCTCCGCGTCCAGCCGGCGTTGTCGGTGGCGTAGCCGTAGTCCTCGACGCCGTCCGTCGTGAGCTGCGTCTCGGTCTTGGTCGCGGCCTCGCGGATCCAGAGGTTGTGGTCGCGGAGGAAGGCCGTGAAGCGGCCGTCCGGCGATATCGTCGCGAAGCTCATGGCCATTCCGGGGCGGCCGCTTGCGGACGGCTCGGCCGCGGCGGGCGCGGCGCCGCCGGCCTCGACGGGCTTGCAGGCTTCGCCCTTGAGGCCGCAGGTCCAACGCTTTCCCTGGAACGTGAACAGGATCGCTTTTCCGTCGGGCGAAAAGTCGAAGGCCGTAAAGGGAAGATGGGCCGCGTCAAACGTCTTTTCCGCGGCCGCGGACAGGGCCGCCGCGACGGCGGCGTGATCGAAAACCGGGGCGCGCCGGCCGCGCTTGGGGTCGACCAGGATGAATTCGCTTCCCTTGTCCGGGAGGGCGTTCCGGTACCAGAAGCGCTCGTCCGGGAGCCAGTTCGGCCGCACCGAGGCGCGAAAGACCAAAGGCGCTACGTTGTAGGACAGGAATTTTTCGGCTCGGGCATAGTCGGCGGCGGTCAGCGCTTTCGGGTTCTCGGCGCCGCGGGCCGAAGCGACGGCGCCGACGACGAAGACGAAGCTCGCGACGAAGATCACGGCCGCCCGGCGGCCCATACCGGTTGTTCCTCTGGTCATTTCAAACCTCGCTGTTTTTATTCGGTCTGTCCTTATTTATCAAATCACGGCCGAAATGCCAAGCGCCGAAATTCCGGAGTTTCTTGACCTCGCTACACGGCTGGACTATGCTCTACCTCTGTAACGTGATGATTGGACCGCGATGCAACCGCGCCCGCCAGGAGGTCCGCCGATGAAAAAAGCCCGCCTGATTCTCGTCGTCCTCATCCTTGCCTCAACCGCCCTCTCCGTCTCTCCCGCCCCCGCCCAGGAGAAGGTTGACACGGCCATAATCAACCGCATCTGGGAGGAGGGCGTCAACCGCTCCAAGATCATGGAGACGCTCAGCTACCTGACCGATGTCATCGGCCCGCGCATCCCGGGAAGCCCAGCTATGCGCAAGGCCCAGGAATGGGCGCGCGACACGCTCATCGCCTGGGGCATGGCCGCCGCCGCGATCGAGCCCTGCGGCGAGTTTGGCCTGGGCTGGTCCAACGACTACATCTCCGTCCACATGACCGAGCCGAGCTACGCCTCCCTCCTCGCCTACGCCAAGCCTTGGACGCTCGGGACCCGCGGCAAGATCACGGGACACCCGATCCTGGCGGTCGTCCGCAGCCAGGCCGACATGGACAAATGGCGCGGCAAGCTCAACGGCGCGATCGTCCTCTGCGACGCGCCCCGCCATGTCCATCCTGTCTTCAAACCCTACGCCCACCGCTACACCGACGACGACCTCAAGGAGCTCACGGAGACGCCCATACCCATCAAGCCCAAGGGCGGGGCGGACGGCGACAAGCCCGCGATCAAATGGGAGGAGCTCGAGGAGTTCTATAAAGCCGAGGGCGCCGCGCTCCTCGTCGAATCGAGCAAGAGGGACCGGAGCGATTACGGAACCGTCCGCGTCGACGCCTACGAGGGGAACGGCAAGAACCACCTGAGGCCCGGCCAATGCCCGCGCATCATCCTCCCGGCCGAGGCCTACGCCCGCATCTGCCGCATTCTGGACCTCAAAGTCCCGGTGACGCTCGAGGCCGAGGTCCGCAATACGATCTACGACCAGGACAAGATGGGCTACAACGTCGTGGCCGAGATCCCGGGCTGGGACAAGAAGGGCGAGCTCGTGATGCTCGGCGGCCACCTCGACTCCTGGACGGGCGGGACGGGCGCCGTGGACAACGCCTCGGGCTGCGCCGTCGCCATAGAAGCGCTGCGTATCCTCAAGGCGGTCGGCGTCAAGCCGCGCCGCACGATCCGGGCCGCCCTGTGGAACGGCGAGGAGGAGGGCTTCTACGGCTCGCGCGGCTACGTCTTCACTCATTTCGGCGACACCGACATGAAGACCCTCAAGTCGGTCGACTGGGAGACTTTCGATAAGAACTGGCGGAACCCGCTGGCCGACTCGAAAAAGATCCTGGCCAAGCCCGACTACGGCAAGATCTCGGGCTACTTCAACTACGACAACGGCTCGGGCCGCATCCGCGGCATCTACATCCAGGAGAACTTCCAGGTCCGTCCGATCTTCGAGGAGTGGATGAAGCCGCTTCGCGACCTGGGTGTCACGACGATCGCCCTTCAGCCGACCGAAGGCACCGACCACTTGCCCTTCGACTGGATCGGGATCCCCGGCTTCCAGTTCATCCAGGAGCCGCTCGACTACTTCCCGCTC
>JAFGBC010000267.1 GCA_016933355.1 Candidatus Aminicenantota bacterium | reverse complement strand
CCGACCTCGCCGATGACGGCCGCCCGCCGCCCCGGCCCGAAACGGCGGATATGGGCGAGGATCCGCGACGCGGCGGCCCTCGGGGCGAGGATCACAGCCCGGCCCTCGCAGGCCATGTAGAGAGGGTCGATGCCCAGGATCTCCGCCGCGGCCCTGACCGGGCGCGAAAGGGGGATGCGCTTTTCCTCGACCCGGATCGGGTAGGGCAGGTCTTCGGCCATCTCGGACAGGATCGTCGCCAGCCCGCCGCGGGTGACGTCGCGCATCCAGCGGACGCCCTGCTTCCAGAGCGGCAGGAGAAACGTCAGCGGGGCGCAGTCGCTGCGGACGGCGCTTTCGAGCCCGTATTCGCCCCGGGCGGCCAGGACGGCCAGGCTGTGGTCGCCGGGCGGCCCGGTCAGGATGACCGCGTCCCCGGACCGGACCCGGCCGAGGTCGGGGCGCCCGACGGCCCGTCCCACGCCCGCGGTCGTGATGAACATCTTGTCGCACTGGCCGCGCCGGACGACCTTGGTGTCTCCCGTCGCCACCGCGATCTTGGCCTTGCCGGCCGCGCGTTGGACCGACCTGAGCACCCGCCGGACGTCGGCTAGGGGCAGGCCTTCCTCGAGGATGACCGAGAGCGACAGGGCGCGCGGGACGGCCCCGGAGACGACGAGGTCGTTGACCGTGCCGTTGACGCAGAGCGTTCCGATGTCGCCGCCCGGAAAAAACAGCGGGTCGACGACGTAGCCGTCCGTCGTGAAGACGATATCGCCCTCGAGGCGCGCGGCGTCGGGCAGGCCGCTGAGGAAGCGGCTCTTCAGCAGGGGAAGGACGGTGCCGTCCAGGAATTCGCGCATCAAGCGGCCGCCGCTCCCGATCTCGAGGCGGACGAGGCCGGCGTCCTCAGCGGCCTGTTTTCTTTTTTGTCCTGCCACGTCGTCCATCCTTTTCGGCGTATTTGAAATGGACCAGGCACGCGCCCTCATAGGATACCATGCACGGTCCGCGCGGGGAATCGGGCTTGCAGGCCGCGGCGAAGAGGGGGCAGTCGGGAGGCGAAGCCGCTCCGCGCAGGACGTCGCCGCAGCGGCAGCCCGGGAGGTCCGCGTCCTCTCCGACGAGGTCCAGGCCGAAGCGGCGAACGGCGTCGAAGGGGGCGAGCGCCGTCTTGAGCCTCAATCCGCTCGCCGGAATCCGCCCCAGGCCGCGCCAGACCGCGTCGCACGGCTCGAAGAGCGAGGCCATCAGCTTGAGCGCCTTGGGGTTTCCCTCGGGCCGGACGGCCCGGGCGTAGGCGTTGGCGACCTCGGGTCGGCCGCGCCGGACCTGCTCAAGGATCGCCTTCAACCCGAGCAGGATGTCGGCCGGCTCGAACCCGGCGACGGCGCCCGGGATCCCGAATTCGGCCGGGATGAACGCGTAAGGTCTCAGCCCGGTGATCACGCTGACGTGGCCCGGATAGAGGAACCCCCCGATGCCGGCCTCGCCGGCTTCGCACAGCGCCCGGAGCGGCGGTTGAATCAGCCAGAGAGCGGCCAGGACGGAATAGTTCCGGAGGCGTTCGCGGCGGGCCTCGCGCACGGCCAGCCCGATCGAGGGAATGGTCGTCTCGAACCCGGCTCCGAAGAAGACGACTTGGCGCGAGGGATTGCGGCGGGCGATCTCCAGCGACTCGGCCGGCGAGTAGATGATCTTGAGCCGGGACCCGCGGCTCGGGACGGCGTACCGGAGGGCGCCGCGCCGGGTCGGGACCCGAGTCATGTCGCCGAACGCGGCCAGGATGACGTCGTTCCTTCCGGCCAGCAGGTCCAGGGCGGCTTCGTGGTAGGCGTCGGGCGTGATGCAGACGGGACAGCCGGGGCCCGAGATCATATCGATGCCCGCATCGGCCAGGAGGGGCTTGAGGCCGTGGCGGTGGAGGGCCATGGTATGTGTCCCGCAGACCTCCATGATCCGGATAGGCTTCGCCAATCCCCCGGGCCGAAGCCGCGCGATCTCCTCGAGAAGTCTTTTCAGGATCGTCCCATTGCGGTAGGGATCCATGGGGCGGCCGATCAGGCCCGGGGCGCGCCGCGGCGGGGGCGCGGCGGCTTGGCTCTGCCGGACCCGCGTCCGGCTCCGGGAGCGCGGGGGGGCGGCGCAGCCATCTCCTTGAGGAGATCCAGCGTCTTGCGCGCTTCCTCCTCGTCGAGCCTGGCGATAGCGAAGCCGGCGTGGACGATGACCCAGTCGCCGACCCGGACGCCGTCCAGGAGCGACAGGTCGGCGCTCATCTTCGTGCCCAGGTAGTCGACGCGCCCCTTGGCATGGGGGCCGGCGGCGACGACCCTGACGGGAACGGCTAGGCACACGGCTTGAGGACCTCCGTTAACCTCTTAGATTATCAAATCCGCCCCCGCCCCGCCACCCGTTTTGACAATTACCGACCGTGACCCTATAATGGTGCGATGATTCCCGACCTCAAGGGCTTTATCAAGCCCGGATCCGTCGAGGACGCGCTCGTCCGCCGGCTCGATTTCAAGCGCTTGCCCGTCCATGTCGCCGTCATCATGGACGGCAACGGGCGCTGGGCCAAGCGCCGGAACCTCCCCCGCGTCGAAGGCCACCGGGCCGGCTCCAAATCGGTCCGGGCCGTCGTCGAAGCGAGCGCCCGGCTGGGGATCAAGGTCCTCAGCCTGTACGCCTTTTCGAAGGAGAACTGGAAAAGGCCCCGCAACGAGGTCGCCCTCCTCTGGAGTCTCCTTGAGGATTACCTGAAAAAAGAGGACCGGATCCTGGTCAAAAACGATATCCGGCTCCGGGTCATAGGGCAAAAGGAAGGGATTCCCGCCTCGGTCCGGCGGCAGATCGACCGGGTAGAAGCCCTGACCGCCGACAATACGCGGATGACCTGCTGCCTGGCCCTCAACTACGGCGGGCGGTCCGAAATCGTCGACGGCGTCCGGCGCCTCCTGGCCGACCCGAAGACGGACCCGGCCGCCCTGGACGAGGACAGCTTCGGCGACGCCCTTTACACGGCCGGGCTCCCCGACCCCGACCTTCTCATCCGGACGAGCGGCGAGCTGCGGGTCTCCAACTTCCTGCTCTGGCAGATCGCCTACGCGGAGATCTGGGTCACCCCCGAGCTCTGGCCCGATTTCCGGGCCCGCCACCTCCTCGAAGCCTTCATCGACTATCAGAAGCGAGAAAGGAGATTCGGAGCGGTCTCGCCCGGCGGCGGGGCCGGTTCCGCCAAGCCATGAGCCTGCGCGCGCGCACGTCCACCGCCCTCGTCCTCATCGTCCTCGTCGTTACGGTCATCCAATGGGCGCCCGGTCCGGTCTTCTTCCTGTTCCTCCAGGCCGTCGTCCTGGCCGCCCTGATGGAGTTCTATAACCTGGCCAGGCGCCGCGGCCAGGCTCCGGTCCGGATTCTGGGCGCCCTCCTGGCCCTCCTGATCGGCCTGCCCGCCCTCGTCCCGGACATCCCGTTTCCGATGGCGCTCTTCGCCGGTTTTCTCGTGGCCGCCGTCTATTTCGTGGCCGCCACCACCACGGTCGAGAAGCTTCCGGCCTTCAGCCCGGCCGTCAGCCTGACCGTGTTCGGCGCCCTGTACGTCGCCTTCCCCCTCGATTTTTTCTACGTCCTCAGGGAGGAGCAGGGGCCGTTCACGATCTATTTTCTGTTCGCGGTCATCTTCCTCGGCGATACGGGCGCATTCCTGATCGGGAAGGCGATCGGCCGACACAAGATGACGCCCCTGGCCAGCCCGAACAAGACCTGGGAGGGGAGCGCCGGCGGAATCCTGCTGGCCGCCCTCGGGGCGATCGCCGCCCGCGCCGTCTTTCTCCCCGAGCTCGACCTAGGGACGGCCCTGGTCACGGGCGTCCTCGTCCACGCCGCCGCCCAGGTCAGCGATCCCCTCGAATCGCTTTTCAAGAGGGCGGTCGGCGTCAAGGATTCCTCGAACGTCCTGCCCGGCCACGGCGGCTTCCTGGACCGGGTCGACAGCTTCCTTCTGGCCGCGCCTCTCTTCTACTACATCGTCCGCTACTTGTGGTGATGAAGCGCATCGTCGTCCTCGGCTCGACCGGATCGATCGGGCGGAATACGCTCAAGATCGCCGATCGCTATCCGGGCCGCTTCCGGGTGGCGGGGCTGGCCGCCGGGCGCAATCTCGGACTGCTCGTCCGCCAGGCCCGGGCGTTCCGTCCGCGGGCCGTCTCGGTCGAGCGCGAAGCGGATGCCCTTCGGGCCCGGCGCCTTCTCGCCGGGCTGCGGATCGAAGTGCTGGCCGGCGCCGCGGGTGCCGAGGCCCTGGCGTCTTTGCCCGGCGCCGATATCGTCGTCTCGGCCATGACCGGCGTTCAGGGGCTGCGTCCGACCTTGGCCGCGGTTCGGGCCGGGAAGATCGTCGCCCTGGCCAATAAGGAGTCCATGGTCGTG
>JAFGBC010000067.1 GCA_016933355.1 Candidatus Aminicenantota bacterium | reverse complement strand
TTCCGTTCCTTATCAAGGGCTAACAATTAGGTCATTAGGTCGATCTATACAGCGGGATAGAATTGACAAAACCGCCCTGCCTCTCAATAATAGGGGCTGCCGCCCGGACGGGCGGCGACTGCCATTATAAGCATTGATATAAGGAGCGAAATGATGAAAAAGACGACGGTCCTCCGAAAAGCCATCATGGAGCGCCGGGCGGTGGCCGTCCCCGGCTGCCACGACGCCCTGAGCGCCAAGGTCATCGAGCGCTGCGGCTTCGAAGCCATTCAGATCTCCGGCTACGGCCTGGCCGGATCCTGCCTGGGAAAGCCAGACGTCGGACTGGTCCGGATGAAGGATGTCCTCGACCTGTCCTGGAACATCGCTCAGGCCGTGTCCATCCCCGTCATGGCCGATATGGACACCGGCGGCGGGAACGCGGTCAACGCCGCTTGGATCACCGAGCGGGTCATCGCTATGGGGCTGGCCGGACTGAACATCGAGGACCAGGTTTTCCCCAAGCGCTGCGGACATATGGCCGGGAAAGAGGTCATCACGGCCGAGGAGATGGTCGGCAAGATCCGGGCCTGCGCCGCGGTCCGCGACCGCCTGGACAAGGACTTCATCATCAACGCCCGGACCGACGTCTTCGCCGCTCTTGGGCTCGACGAGGCCGTCCGCCGCGCCAACCTCTATCTTGAAGCCGGCGCCGACCTGGCCTTCATCGACGGCATCCGCTCCCGGGCCGACATCGAGAAGGCGATCGAGGCGATCCAGGGGCCGCTCTCGGTCAACTTGATGGATGCCGTCACCGGCATGAAGACCGAGCTCATCCCGATCCCCGAGCTGGCCAAGATGGGAGTCGGGCGCGTCTCGATACCGGTCGCTTCGATCATGGTCACCCACAAGGCCCTGATGGGCTTCTTCACCGCGCTCAAAGCGGCCCCGGCCGGCATCCTGCCCGGCCAGACCCAGTGGCTGTCCTCGTTCGAGGAGTACACGGATTTCGTCGGCCTCAAGGACTACCGAGCGCTGGAGGACGAGTACCTGCCCAAGGGCCGGATCGACGACAAGTACAAGGGCCAGAAGAAGATCGTCGGGTAGGAGGTCGACAATGGGACGGACGATGGTGGAGAAGATCCTGGCCAAGGCCGTCCGCCGGCCCGCCGTCCGGGCGGGCGAGGTGGTCGAGCCGGCCGTGAGCATGGCCATGTCGCACGAGAACGCGGCCCTGGTCATCAACCAGTTCCTCGAAATCTACAAGGAGACCGGCATCGAGCCCCGCGTCTGGGATCCATCCAAGATCGCGATCATCTTCGATCACCGTGTCCCGGCCGAAGGCTCCAAGACCGCGACCAACCAGAAAAAGATACGCGCCTTCGTCGCCCACCAGGGGATCAAGAAGTTCCACGACATCCGGGGCGACCAGGGCGGGATCTGCCACCAAATCCTGCCCGAAAACGGCTACGTCCTGCCCGGCCGGGTCGTGGTCGGGACCGACAGCCACACGACGAGCCACGGCGCCCTCGGCGCGTTTGCCTTCGGGATCGGCGCGACCGAAATGGCCTCGGTCTGGGCGCTGGGGACGGTCCTCAACGTCGAGGTCCCCAAGACGATTAAAGTCATCGTCAAGGGCCGCTTCCCCCGCTACGTCCTCCCTAAGGACCTGATCCTCCACGTCATCGGGAAGCTGACGGCCGAGGGCGCAAACTTCAAGGTCCTCGAGTTCCACGGGCCGGCGATCGCGGCCATGCCGACGTCGGGCCGCCTCACCCTGTGCAACATGTCGGTCGAGGCCGGCGCCACCTCGGGCATCGTCCCCCCCGACAAAGAGACCGTTCACTACCTCCGCTCGGAAGCCAAGGTCGAGGGCAAGCTCGACCTCTTCGGCCCCGACCCCGACGCGGAATACGACAGGATTCTCGAGGTCGACGCCTCGGCGCTCGAGCCCATGATCGCCTGTCCCCACACCGTGGACAACGTCAAGCCGGTCGGCGCGGTCAAGGGAGTCAAGGTCCAGCAGGTCGTCATCGGTTCCTGCACGAACGGACGGCTCGACGACCTGGCCGCGGCCGCCCGCATCCTCAAGGGCAAGACGGTCGCCAAGGGGACGCGGATGCTCGTCTTCCCCGCCTCCTACCGCATCTACGCCCGAGCCCTCAAGCTCGGCTACATAGCCGACTTCATCAAGGCCGGCGCCGTCGTCATGAACCCCGGCTGCGGCCCCTGCCTGGGCGTCCATCAGGGCGCCCTGGGCGACGGCGAGGTCGCGCTGGCGACCACCAACCGGAATTTCAAAGGCCGGATGGGTAATCCCAACGCCGAAGTCTATCTGGCCTCGCCGGCCGTCGCTGCGGCGACCGCGATCAAAGGGGCGATCGCCGATCCGCGCAAAGGAGGACGCTGATGGCCAAGGTCGTGCTCAAGGTCGCCGACGACATCTCCACGGACATCATCTACCCCGGCCGCTTCATGGCCACGGTCCTGCCGAGCGAGACGCCGCAGTACGCCTTCGCCGACGACGCCGAGTTCAACGGCCGCCTCAAGCGGAAGGAGATTCCGGCCGGGAGCGTCATCGTGGCCGGCAAGAACTTCGGCTGCGGATCGTCGCGCGAGCAGGCGGCATCGACCCTCAAGGGGCACGAGCTCACGGTCGTCGCCCGCAACTTCGCCCGGATCTTCCTCCAGAACGCGATCAACCTCGGGCTGCGGACGGTCGTCTGCCCGGGGATCGAGGCCGTGGAAGGCGACGATCTCGAGATCGGCCCCGACCGCGTCGTCAACCGGACGAGCGGCAAGAGCTTCCCGGTCGAGCCGTTACCCAAGGCCCGTCAGGCCATCATCGACGCCGGCGGCTTGATCGCCTACACGCGGAAGCGGGTGCTCGAGCGGAAGGCGGCCGGCGCGAAGGGCTGACGGATCAGGCCGGCTTCCTGCCGAGCCGCCGCGCGATGGCTCGGAGGGCCGGGAAATTCGAAGTTTCCCCGGCTTTCGGGCCGCGCCAGATCGTGCACAGGTGCCCCAGCATCCGGTTCGTGTCGAACCCCAAGGAGTAATCGAGGAGGGCCTCGGCCGCCGGGACATTCCGGAAGCTCGTGGGCAGGACGCGGAATCCTTTATCCAGGAAGACCTTCACGGACGGGTAGGCCTTCATCGGCTCGTAGTGCCAGTCGCAGATGACGATGTCCTTGGGGATGCGGTCGACCGCCCGCCAGGTCCCGCTGTAAGAAGACTCCCAGACCCCGTAGCTCATCGCCGGCCCTTCGATGAGCCGGTCGCCCCACATCCACATCTCCTTGCCGCGCGCCGTGACGATGTGGCCGTAGAGGTCGTTGACGGCCTTGGCGAAGAGGTCGGCCGGGTCCTTGCCCTTGCAGCGCGGGCAATAGTCGCTCGCGATCAGGAAGACCTCGTCCATGCCGACGTGCAGGCCGTCGGCTTCGTAGCCGTCGATGAGCTCGTCGAGGAGGTCGAAGACGATCGGGTTGACGCCGGGATGGAGCGGGCACCAGCTCCGGCAGTAGATCCCCTCGTTTCCCGGAAACTTGCCGGGCGTTTCGTCGAATTCGGGATAGCGGGTGAGGAGCGGGAAGGTCTTCCCGGCCCAGGATTGATGCCCCAGGGCCTGGAATTCGGGGACGAGCCGGATCTTGTATTCGCGGGCGAGCGCGACGATCCGCTTGACCGTCGCCTTGGAGATCGGGTCTTCGCCGCGGAGCTCGGGATGGGACTCGTATTCGTAGTTATAATCGGATTCGACGACGAGGAGGTTGACCCCGGCGCCGGCCAGGGCGGGGATCTCCTTGATGAGCTCCTCGGCCGCCCCCTTGGATTCGATAAGGACGTGGAGGCCGAGGACGAGCGGACGGGCGGGCAGGGGGGCGACCGCCGCGGGCTTCGAAGGGCGGCAACCGGCCTGGCAGACAAGCGCGGCTGTTCCGATAAAGGCGACCGTTGCGGCTCTCCATCGCGGGCGGTTGAATCGCCGGTTGTCTCTGTTTGTCCGTTGGCTCATATCGCGCCTCCTCGATGAAATAGACTCGTTGAAAATAAGTCTTTATCGGCAATGAATACTGCCCTGAAGCCCCCCGTAGCGGAAGAGGAACCATCGGCAGTTGCCGATGGGGGAACCGCCGCACTCATGAGCCGCTGGCGCGGGCTCATGAGTACGGACGAAGCGTCGGGACTGGTTCCCGGGGA